>JAXDCR010000283.1:0-10137 GCA_034677845.1 Bacteroidales bacterium
TGAAAAAGAGAAGCAACAGGAAAATGATGTCTGTCATGCTTGACACGCTGAAACTCACTTCAACTCTGTTTCTAGCTTTGATGGCCATAGCTTGTTGATTTCAGTTGCAGGATTATTTCCGGATAGGTTCGTTCAGCAGGTCCATAAATTCCATTGTATGACCTTCAAGCCTGTTAACCAGCTCAACGACTTTGGTGGATAGAAAGTTGAAGGCAAAATATGCCGGAATCCCCACCAGGAGTCCCCCCACTGTCGTTATTAGTGCGATATAGATGCCGCTTGAAAGCACGCCCACGTCAAGGCTGTTGCCGGCGGCCGACATGTCCATAAAAGTCTTCACCATGCCAAGCACGGTACCGAAGAAACCCAGCATCGGGGCACCACCTGCGCAGGAAGCGAGTATGGGCAGGCCCTTTTCGAGTTTGTACACTTCAACCTGTCCTATATTCTCAATGGCCGTGTTGATATCGTTCAGTGGCCTTCCTATGCGGCTGATACCCTTCTCAATCATACGGGCCAGGGGATTGTTGGTTGACTGGCACAGGGCCTGCGCTGATTCAATCTTGCCGTCATGGATATAATCCTTGATCCGGTTCATAAAATTCTGGTCAATTTTTGAGGCATTGCGTATGGCAATATATCGCTCAATGAATATGTAGACGGCAATGACAGACAGCACGGCAATCGGGATCATAACCCAGCCGCCCTTTATGGCCAGATCAAGATAGGAAACAGATGTTTCATTTGTCATGGGTTCAACAACAGCGTCTGCCACACTGGGGGCAACATTCTGCAATAACATAAACAGCATAGGATAGAATTTAAGTTTCGTTAAAATTATTAAAACGGGATTTATTATGTTTTATTTTTTCGACCAAGTTATTAACCATGGATACCTGGCCGGCCTGCTGATCTGGCTAGTTCACCGGTCTGTTGTGGGCTCGGTCACTTCATCTTCCTTCTTTCCTGTAAGTGCCTGCCAGTAACGCCTGAAAAGTTCACCAATGTTGTTGAACTCTTCCTTGTAAAAAATGCCGAATCCTTGCGTATAACTCGAGTTTTCATATAACATATTGTTATTCATTTGATTGTAGGTTTTAATCCGGAGTTTGCCATTCCTGGTCAGCTTATAATCAATGTCAAACTCACCCACTATATTCTGTGAAGCATTGGCAGCTGCGTTGGTGGCAAGATCCACGCTGCCGTTAATATTGAGTCGGTCGTTGAAAAGCTGGGTGGAAAGAGCAACTTCAACTTCGTCGTTCTTCATCTCGCGGTTCGGTCGGTAGTTGATGCCCACGTCAACTTCATTGCTTATCTGTGACAGCCAGTTGCTCAGCTGGTTGGACAGGAATTCGCTGGCACTGACGCCTGCTGCGTTAGTATAGGCCGAGGCGGAGTAAGCTGACTGTGCCAGCCCTGTCCTTTCATTTGACAGCACAAACCGGTTCTGTATAAGCAGAGAAATAAACTGCCTGTTCAGTTCTTCGCTTGAATGGATGGCATTTGAAACGCTCAGACGGGTCTCCTCATCGGCAAGCGGCAGGTATATGCTATACTGGACATCCGGTGCCATCAGCTTTCCGGTCATTGTCAGCCTGTCGTCAACGACGGTAGCGGACTGATAACGCGGATCTTCCGTTCCGAAAAGGTCGTTTAGTGAGGCCTTCGTCCGGTAATTGGCTGCCACGTTGATAGTGGCATCCACCGGATCGCCGTTCCAGACCAAAGTGCCTCCTTCCTCCAGGTTGAACTTTTTATTGATAATATTCTGCAGAGTGAACAGGTATTCGCCCTCTTCAATGACATATTCGCCATACATGACTAAATTATCTGCTTTGCTGATCTTCATGTCCAGGTTGCCGCTTCCCCTGCCTTTAAGGATGTCACCCAGCTTGGGATCAAAGATGATCTGGACTTCTGCTTCAGGAGTGACTTCAAGGTCGATGTTCAGCTGCAGACCTGAAAGGTCAACCTGGTAGTCAGTCTGCTGCGAGGTTGTTTCAATTACCGAATCCTTGTAGGTGAGGCTGATGAAGTTGTATTCATTCAGCTCCCTGTCAGCCGACAAGGGGATATTAAAGCTTGTCCCTTCTGTCGTTGAAGCCGTTATGTCGATGGTGACGTTGTCAGGGCGACCCGTGATCCGCACCAGTCCCGTTGCGTAAGCGGTTCCGTAAAAAGATCTGTTGTCGTACTGGGTGGTGTTAAGACACAGAAAATTCTCAGGCCTGAAGGTGAGATCAAGTTGAAAGTCTTTAAGGTATGAGCTTTTCACAGAACCGGTAAGATAGGCTGAATTTCCCTCTTCATCATACAACCGGACATCTTTGAATAACAAGGAATTGTTGATAACCTCCACATCATCCGTGAAACTGTAGGTCGTTTTGAGATAGTTGACCCCGAGGGCTGTCTTCTGAAGGGTTAAGCGGCCGTTGAGGACAGGCTGGGAGGCAGTGCCTTTCAGTTGCAGCTCTCCTGAGGCAATTCCTTTGAGATTATTAAAGATTTTGCCTATATACGGATTAAACAGGTTCATCCTTAGTTTGTCAAGCCTGCAAACGAAATCAAGTCCCCTTTTCTCCCCTGTTTCATACTGACCTTTTATATCAATTGTCCTGAGCTGATCGCGCATAGCAAAGGCGTCAACTCGGAGCGACTGATTGCTGTCGCTCCAGGAACTGCTGATCTCAGAGTTGCCAAGGAGCTCCCCGTTGACCTTAAGGCTGTCAATGGTAAGATGACTAATCAGCAAAGGATTATCGTAAGGGCGGGAGAGTGAGGCTGAGCCGTTCAGGTTGCCTCCGAGCTCAATGCCTTTGCTCAGGGTAATGCCATTCAGATGGGCCAGATTGAATTGATTGAAGTCGATCTCAAGGTTATCTTCCGGATCGGCAGAGAGGATGCCCTGGATGCTTAAAAAACCTTCATTGTGACTTACTTTCAGGTTTTGCACTGCGATCCTGTTGCTGTCAATGGTAATTTTGCCGGCAGCGACATCCCAGAGAGTGTCGTTGGTGTAGAACTGTGTCGGGACCACTGTTATGTCCAGATGGGGAAGGTTTCCACCGCCAGCCGCGGAGATTTGAGCCTGTGCCCTTATCTCTCCTGTGTATCTGACATCCTGCCAGTTATGCCATCTTGCCCTCATGCTGAGGCTGTCATTGCCTGCCCTGGAATAAAAAGTAAAGTTTTCCATTCTGATCTGGTCACCTGCTGTCAGCCTGATTCCTCCGGCTTCCAGTTCAAGCTCGGAGGTGTCGCTGGTCAGGACAAGGTTAAAATCCTGCCATGCCAGCTGCCGCATGCCCAGCTTGGGTGCGGCCATATAAAGGCTGAAATCCTCCTGCTCCCCGTCGTAGACGCACTGTACTTTTGACTGCGGGGCGAGCGTGTATGCAGGCATGAAGAGGTCAAGCACGGGCTGCAGGTTCTTCAGGCTGGCATTGAGATTAAAACGTGCAACATCCTGATCGTTCCAGCCGGAACCGGAATATCCCGCCAGGGAAGGCAGGTAAAGCGACAGCAGATGCCTAAGTTCTTCCTTCAGACCATCCAGCCTGTAATGGCCACTCAGTTCGGCGTCTATAAAATCGGACCGTAATTCAAGGTGATTGTCGTCGTCCTTCAGATAGGATGACAGCTCCACCTTTTCGATGACAAGGTCGCGTCCCTCCTTGTGGATCAAAGAGTTGGCGAGTGTGAGATCACCGTACAGGGTATTGACCGAGTTACCATGGACATCGGCCACCAGATGGAACGAAGCCGTATTGTCAGATTCTGACCTGTCTATATTCAGTTCATAGAGGTTGGCATGGAGGAGGTCAGCAGTGAAGTTGTACACGGCCACTGTATCGGAAAAATCAACACGGCCCGTGAAATCTACCTGTAAGTTGGGATCATCCATATGTACCTCTCCGTTGAATTCCTTGTTGCTCAAGTCACCTGACAGGCTGATGTTTGAATAGCGGTAGTTTCTGACCTCAAGCTGCCGGACAATGCCGCTCATGCTGGCACTCAGGTTCCTTCCGGATGCAATTGAACCGTTAACGGTTGTGTAAAGGCTTATTGTACCGACATTCCTGGAAGCATGCAAAAGCTTTCCTATATCAAAATCATCGGCGGTCATTTTTCCTTCAAAGCCGACGCTGTTCAGGGTGTCGGGACTGAAAAGCAGGTCTGTGCTTACTTTTCCAAGTCCCGTTGAAAATTCACCGAAGGTCACAAAATCCTTAATAAAACCGGTGAAATTGCCGTTATAGGTGATTCTGCCGAGCGATTGCATCTGCGCGGGTATCTGAAGTTCTTTTCCGCCCGCAAGGGGGATTTGATTCAGGTCTTCAACGGTTGTCGTAAGCTCTTCAATGTTTGCATATGCGAATGTATGCCGGAGGTCAGGCAGTCCTTCCAGATTCAGATCAGCTCTCAGGCTTGAGGAGGTGCCTGCACCCAGTTCCACATTCTTTGCTTTAAGGTTGTCAAGCGGTCCCCTTACCTGTCCCGAAAGGCGGACAAGTTCCTCACGGTCCCTGAAAAGTCTTGCGAAATATCCCAGGTCGTGCAGAGCCAGAACGCAGTTTTGCAGCATGATGTCGAAACGGACCTGGCTGAACAGCGAATCGGTCCGGAAAGATCCCCAGCTGTCAAAGCTCAGGTTTACGTGGTCGCCATTGATACGGGAAGCCGGTGTAAGGATGGAAAGGTTGCCGAATTTAAGGAAGGCGGGGGACTGGCAAAAATCGGCAGAAAGAGACTCGACACGGAATCCTGACAATTCTTCAAAAGAAAGAGATCTGATGGTGAAACTGACGGAATCCGTGCCTGGAATGAAATTTCTGAGTTCGGCATTGATGGATAGTATCTGAAGGTCCCTGAAATTGATACCGTAATCTTTAGCACGGCTGTTGTATTTTTTAAGTGCAAACCGGCCGTCGGTGATCCGGATGTTGCTGAATGAAACCTTCCACCTGTCATCCCGTGGCTCTTGCCGCTTCAGCTGCCGGATAAAGATTCTGATGTTGACCTGCTGCGCTGTGTCGATGGACACCCTGAGAAAGGCCCTGTCCAAATCAAGACTGCTGAGCGACAGGCTTCGGCTGAACGGGTTTATGCCACGGACACCTGTTATCAGGCTGGAGGCATAAAGAAGAGTATCGCCCCGGTAGTCTTCTATATATACATCGTTGAGCCTGATCCTGTAAAGGAAGGATATGTCCACGGTGCTTAGTGATACCTTTGAACCAAGATTTTTTGAAAGGGCGGATACGGCAGCGCCGGCCACCCTGCTCTGGATATGTGGGCTTTGCAGCAAAATATACGCGATTGCCGGGATGGCAAAAACCAAAAACAGCAAAACAGCTGCTATTTGTAGTAACTTTTTGATAATTTTGCGGCTTCGCATATCTGTCTGATACAAAATTTGTAAAAAAAGTTGAATCTTCAGCTATTCCTGTCCATTAAATGAGCATTACCATTCTGGGCATTGAATCATCCTGTGATGACACCGCTGCAGCGATTGCAGAAGACGGTTCAATCCTTTCAAACCAGATTGCCGGCCAGCAGGTGCATAAGCAGTACGGCGGCGTTGTTCCCGAACTGGCTTCCAGGGCGCATCAGCAAAACATCATTCCGGTTGTGGACGCGGCACTTAAGGAAGCCGGAAAAACCCTGCAGGATATAAGGGCGGTGGCCTATACGAGGGGGCCGGGACTTATCGGGGCCTTGCTGGTGGGATCATCCTTTGCCAAGGGATTGGCGGCCGCACTGGGCACACCGCTGATCGATGTCAATCACCTGCATGCCCACATACTTTCCGTGTTCATCACCGGAAGGGGACAGGCACGGCCTTTCCCTTCCTTTCCTTTTCTTTGCCTTCTGGTGTCGGGGGGACATACGCAACTTGTCATTGTAAAGAACCATCTTGAATATGAGATCATTGGAAGGACCATGGACGATGCTGCCGGTGAGGCCTTTGACAAATGCGCAAAACTGATGGGACTGCCATATCCGGGAGGTGCTCTGATAGACAACTATGCTGCCTGCGGAAATCCCAAAGCCTTCCGGTTCAGCCGGGCGGTGGTCGGAGGTCTTGATTTCAGCTTCAGCGGACTGAAAACATCGTTCCTGTACTTTCTTCGGCAGCAACTGCGGGAAGATCCTTTATTCATTGCCCGTAATCGGGATGACCTTTGCGCTTCACTGCAGCATGCCATTGTTGAATCCCTGTCCATAAAACTCCTTAAGGCTGCCAGGGAAACGGGAATCAGGGAAATTACCCTGGCTGGAGGGGTATCAGCCAATTCGGGCCTCCGAAAAAAGATCCTGGAAATGGGAGACAGACATCAATGGAACGTTTTCATCCCCGAAATCAGGTACGCTACCGACAATGCGGCTATGATAGCCATTGCCGGCTATTACAAGTATCTCGGGCGACAGTTTTCCGGTCCTCATACAACCCCGGTGGCCCGCGCAGACCAGTTCTGAGCAGTCCTCACGTCAACAGTTATCCTGCTTTTGTCAATTCAGGCGTGACATATGCATGTAGACTGCTCAGAAGGAATGACAAAAGCACTCCGCTGCCGGATAGTCCGTGTTACGTTCAGCAGATTCATCCTGCCGTGCATTCGTCAGTTTTTTTATTTACGCCCTGACAATTGACAATTTATTGGTATAAATTTGTTATACTTGTTATATTTTTGAAACCCGACAGTAACTTAAAGCAAGCACTGGCGTATAGTCAATGCGCCGGCAACATCATTCTGACAATGGAGAACCTGCTGATTGAAAGCACAAAAAAGACTCCTGAGATAGCCTTCATTGCTGATGGCAGGATCCGGATCAGCGGTCGTTCCATTCCGGAAGATGCAACCAGGTTTTACGACGACCTGTTTACATGGATTTACCACTTCTGCCAGGACCCTCCCGAATCAACGACAGTTGACATTTCACTTGAATACTTCAACAGTGGCTCCTCGAAAGCCCTTCTTCATATTCTCAGGTCGCTGACAGAAATTGTCAAAAAAGGTAAAAAGCTCACAATCAACTGGTACTATGAAGAAGGCGACGATGATATCATGGAACGCGGGGAATATTACGAGTCCATCCTGGAGGTTAAATTCAATTTCATCGAGACAGACTGAAATCCTTTAAACCTAAGTCTTGGATATGATTTTACGGTTCCTGATCCTGTCGTAAAATATCTTCAGGTTCTCAACGGTCAGGGCGTGCCTTCGCGTGCCCCTTGTTCCTATCAGGTAAACATAAGGCTGAAGGCTCGGTATTTTTTTCATGATCACATAGAACATGGCTACAAAGGGGATTATCACCAGCAGTCCCGGCAGTCCCCACAGCATGGAGCCCAGAATGAGGGAAATGATGATTACAAAAGGATTGATCCTGACGTTGTGTCCCACTATGTTCGGTGACAGGATGTTGTTCTCGATAAAATGGACAATGAAAACAAACAGCACCACTCTCAAGGCATAGCCGATCGAATCTTCCGTAAGAAGGGCAAAAATCAGGGGGATGCTGCCGCCAATGAAATTACCGAAATAAGGGATAAAACTGAACAGGGCAGAGATGACACCAAGCAGCAGACTGTATTTAAGTCCGATTATCCAGTATCCCGCGGTATTGAAAAAACACAGGATCAAAACAACGGTGGCTACACCCAGCATGTAACGGGTCACCACGCTGGCGATTTCCCTGAGCACGATGATCGTGACTTTCCTGTTCTTCCTTCCGACTGCTTTCAGAAAGAAATAGGCGAATTTGGTGCGGTAATAAAGAATCAGGAATACATAAACCGGCTGCATCAGAATGGCAAAAATGGTGGCTGTTGTCGCTGAGAACAACTTTTCCGACTTGATGCTCAGGTCAAAAATCTGTGTCAGCAGGTAATTTTTAAGTCTTTCGGCCGGAATGCCAAAATTGCTTTCGATGAATTGCTGAAGCATGTCCAGATGTCTGACTGCCTTTTCACGGAAGTAGGGCAATTCATCCATGAACAGGTAGATTCGTTTGAAGAAGAACACAGCAAAGACCGAGACCACAAAAACCAGTATGATGATGGCTGACAGGATGGCAAAAATCCTTGGGGATCCTTTTTTTTCCAGGAAATTGACAATCGGATAGAGCAGGTAGGATAACCGCACACCAAAAGCCAGGGGGTACAGGAAATCCCTGGCCATGATAAGGCCGTAAATGATCAGGATAACCAGCAGCAGAATGTAGACAATTCGCATGGCGGCAGTTCGGTCATTCATCTTTTCAGGCTTTTTTGCTGTGGTAAAGATATAAAATCCCCGGCAGAATGCTGAAATGGTTTTTGGCGCGACGGCTGCCGTCAGTTGCTGCGTTACGGCTCCCGATGCCTGCGTTATAATCAGCCGGCTGCAACTGTGCTCTCAACGAGCAGGTCCCTGATCCGTTCGATCTGCTTCTGCTTGTTCACCTCCCTGAGGTTCCGTGCGGTGGCAGTAAAGTACTGGTGTCCGGAAATGAACTTGATCTGCAGTCTGTTCCATTCGTCGAGGCTGCCTATCCGGTTGCGTTCCTTCAGTTCCATAAAAAGGGTATTGGAGACCGGAATCATGTCACTTCTGCCAAGATAATCCAGATCGGCATCGCACATGATCTCCTGCAATATGCCGGAAGGCCGGGGAGGAAGCTGTGTTGCCATGATCAGTTCGCAGATTACCTCAATCTGCGGTTGTGTATAATTGAACTCCTCAAGCATTTCCCTTGCTATGACGGTGGAGTAATGTTCATGGTTGTCATAGGCAATGATATGTCCTGTATCGTGAAATAGCGCTGCTGTTTTGACAAGCAGAAGCTCTTCATCCGTAATGTTCTCCCCAAGCCCTATCAGTTCGGCCTGTGTGACCACATCAACCGTATGTTTGCTGTTGTGGTAATAGAGGCCCTGCGGCAGTTCCCTTTCCAGCCTGTCCAGTATGATTTCCTGCAGGTCCATGAACTGCATCATACCGATCCTGATGCTCATATTGCGGTTTGGTATAATGCCCCTGCCTTTGAGAGAAAATGAAGGTTTTATGCCCCTGACCGCGTACAGCTGCAGATTTCCCCGGTACTTGACCGGTATTTTTCCAAAATATTCACAGGTGAAAAATTCCTTAACAAGTTCGAAGGTATTGTCAGAGATCAGGATCTGATCTCCGGGACAGAGGTTCCGGATCCGGGTTGCCAGGTTGACAGTCTCACCCTGAACCTCGTAATGCTGCCTCTTCCTTCCCCCTTCCATGGAGGCTGTCACCGAACCGGTATGGATTCCAATCCTCAGCTTCCAAATTTTGTTGCTTCGCATGGCATGCTGGAAATCCATCACAAAGTACTGCATTTCAACAGCCGCCAGCAGAACCTGCACGGGATTGGTGAGGTTCTTCTTGGGGATGCCGCCGACGCACATGACTGTATCGCCAAATGTCTTAATGTTCTGTATGTTGTATTTCGATATGATTTCCTGGATCTTCATCGTCATTTCATCCAGGTAATCCACCAGACAATCTGTTTCGGATTGGGAGGTAATATACTCAAAGCCCTGAAAATCAGCAAAAAGAACCGATGCTGTTTTATACCTTACCGTTGTTTTATTCCTTTCGGCGTTTTGTCTCTTTTCAAGTTCCGAGTGCTTTTCCCTGAGCGCTTTTCTATACCTGTCGATTTCCTGACTGAATTTCTCGTTTTCTTTAAGCAGGTTGTCATTTTCCTCCCTGAGTGCCTGGTTTTGGGCCACCAACTCGGCTATGTGTTTCAGCAACAGGGTTATTTTGCCTGAACTTTTTGGCATGTATATGCAGTTATAAATGATGGAACCTCCGGTTGACCTTTGCATCGAAGAAGGTTCCGATGCATATACGTATCCGGAACATAAAAAGGTTTGTTAATTTTGGAGGAATCATCATTCAATGGGGTAAGTGGACTTTACAATCCGGTCAGCATACGAACCAACGGGCGACCAGCCTGAAGCCATCCGTCAGCTGTTGACGGGGATAAGGCGCAGGGATCGCTTTCAGACACTGATGGGAGTCACAGGATCCGGTAAAACCTTTACCCTTGCCAATGTAATTGCCGCCGCCAAACGGCCGGTGCTTGTGCTCAGCCATAATAAGACACTTG
>JAXDCR010000284.1:0-3342 GCA_034677845.1 Bacteroidales bacterium
TTTGAGATGCAACTCGATCTCGTTGCTAAGGTTGCAAAAGCTTTCTATAAGATTGAACAGTTTTTTTTCCTCAGCTGTGGTGACATAAACCTCATAACCTGCTTTTATTGCATCTTCATTAATGGCCGCCGGGATTTCACCTGCGAAGGCAATTTCATAGTGATTGAAACTGACCTTCTGCAGTATACTCTTGATTTTTGCTAAACTGGTTGCTATATCGGAAAAGTCAGGCCGGATATCCAACCCTAAAGCTGACCCGCCCGGTACACCACTCCGTTCAAAGTATTGCCTAACACAGACCCGCAATCTGTCATGTAAAAAGCCTGTTCCGTTATCCATAAGGGTAGTAAAAATGTCCTTGCTGAACGGCTCATGCAGTTTCAGACTATCAAAATGCTGCTTCAGGCACATGATTTCATCATTAATCTCTTTCCTGGCACGGATTTCCCGTTCCGCACCCTCTATGTCGTTAAAAATCAGTTGTTTTTCCATTTTCAAAGCTCCTTCCCCTTAAATAGTTGTGAATCAATTTCCTTGCCCTGATTGTTCCTGGATTCGGCATATTTGGCAATGTCCTCGCTGCTGATGAGGTCCACGTTCTCAAGTCCAGGAAATTCGTTGTCCAATGCATTGAATCCAATGGAAGGTATTTCCTTGATTGCAACCTCGGGATTCATTTCTACTTTGTAGGTCCTGGTCAATGCCACTAAGCTGTTGAGGTTGTGTCCTGCATCCTTCGCAGCCTGCAAAAAGTCATGTAAATTAGTGATAATCATAATTTTAAATATTAATTTGTTAAACATTTATTTCAGTAAGTGTGTCCCTGATCCATTTCTCCCGTGTCCTTGGCGCATCCGGCAGATTTTTCAGAAAGGTGACAGTATCCTGATCCGGGAGCAGTACCACCCCAGTGGCCCGTTCTGATTCTAAATAGTCGGGTGATAACAGGGCAGCATACTGTAGGTATTTGAATACCGGTTTCCGTTTCAGGAACCGCCCCAATTCCCTGGCAAAATCATATTCCTTTCCCCGGATAGCTCGCAGTAGCTCTGCCTTTAAAGCTTTCGTTAGACGGTCATGCAGGATGCTGTCCTGCTTTTGCTCCCGGCGTTTCATTCCGCTTTCAGCGATATCCAGGCATTTTAAAAATGTTGATGTAAATTCTTGTGTCATAATTCTTTTGATTTTCTGGTGATTAACTCCGGCAGCGAACATGATGCCAATAAGTCGTTATCTTTTTGGTTTAACTCAGGGTGTCGTACATAAGGAGCATACTTATCAACTTGAACCTCTGTGATTGTCGCAAACTTCAATAGCCCCGGACCTGGTATAAAAAATATACTCGGGTCCTCGATCATTTCGTCGCAGAAGGTCAACCAGCCCGTGTGCCAGGCGTAACGCTTGATTGCACCCAACCAGGCTTTGATAAATTTCGCCAGTTCCATATTGCGATCCCGTACTGCTTCAACCAGTGCCCGACGTAATTTGCGATTGACATATTTTTCCAGCCTTTCATCTTGTTCCCGCATATTGCCTGGTTTTGATTCCATTTGCTCGTATTGCCTAATGATTGCGCAAAGGATGTCAATGAATTGGTTTAATGTCTCTTTCATAGCTTTGATATTAATTTGTTTGCCAAAATCTCGAGTTGCTCATCCGATAACCGGTCAAGATCGCTCTTTTGCTCAACGGATTGGAGCCGGGGGGTAACATAAGGCAATAAGCCGATCCATGTCTGCACCCTTTCCCGGGGGGTCAGTTCTTTCCAATCCCTTTCAATGTCCTCATACTTTCTATTGCAGAAATTTTGCAGTAGGTCCCTCAGGTCCCTTGTGATCAGGTTAGGTTTACCCTTAGGTCTTCCTTGCCGGTTGATTCTTACGTCTCCTTTTTTAAAGCCCATTGTTGTAAGTTATTGTTTTTTACTATGTATTGTGTATAACATGCTACCTTGTTTGTTAGGGTCAAATTTAGGGTCAGGTCCATTTTTGACGATTAGGGTCACTTTTAGGGTCAGGGGGTCAATTGTGTTTCTTATATCTTTCATATTTAATGTTTTACAAGGGTCATTTTAAGGGTCAATACATTTTTATATAGAGGGTCACTTTTCCCCCCCCCTATATATATAGGGGGGGAAAATGACCCCAAATCTGACCCTGTTAAAATGGTACCTCATTTGTATTTCTATTGAAGTAGTAACTTCCATTTTGATTCTTTACTACATATCCCATACTTAACGCATTATGAAGATGATTCTTTGCTGTAGTTTCACATACATTAGCGATCTGCATATATTGTTGAACTGTATCTGTATATGATTTTGCCAACTGTCCCGGTAATACCTTGTCAAACCGGTACTGTTTAATATCTTCCTTCCTTGTTTTATTATCAAGCGCTTGTGTACGCTCAGGTAGGCCACTATCATTGATCCGGAAAAAGATGTCATCAAACGGCATGTTCCTGGTCATTGTTGGGATCACTGTTGATACCTCTCCGTCTTTACTGACAGTCAGGACGGATTCAGATTTATTGGTCAACTCTGCCCCTAAATGGCCTCTAAGGTTGCCCCCTTCCTTGTTTTCGTGCAGCACAGTCACAATGTGTGCTTGGTACTTTGAACTGTATTTCATCAGCATGGAAACAACTTCAGTAGATTCCCTGGAGTCATTGAAGTCGTTTGAAAAATCCCTGATGCCATCAATGATCACCAGTCCGGGATCATATAACAACACGGCAGCTTTGAACACCTCGATTCGTTCCCCTGGATTCTGTTCCCTAAGGTTTAGGATGATTAATTTGTCATTGTCAAGGTTGGTATCCCAACCACATAACCGGTGAATCCTGCGGCCTGTGCGTTGTGTATAGGGCTTGCTTTGTTCAGTGTCAATGAAAAGGCACCGATCCTTCTCTGGCAGTGGTTCTGCTGTCATCCCGAGGCATTCGCCTGATAAGAAGGCAGCAGCTATCCCGATGCAGAAAAAGCTTTTGCGTGTCTTTGCTCGGCCTCCGACAACTGAAAGATTGCCTGATGTCATAACAGGTATGCTTCCGATCTGGATAAGCGGGTGAGGTTCCTCAACATTCTGGGATAGGTCGATCTTGCAGTCCTTGGTGATCTGGGTCCAATCAACATGATTTGACCTTAAATTACCTTTGGCTAAGGCCTTTAAGTATTCAAGCGTTTGGGATTCTTCTTCTCTCATACCATCCGGGTTAAATCAAGGAATAGAAGTCTATTGTCCTTTACATTTACTTTTAGGGGAATCTTTAGAATTATGCCGTCACAGTTTGCCTTCCTGTTATTGACCACTTTTGTAATAAGGTGCCAAATCTCAAGTGGCA
>JAXDCR010000285.1:0-8974 GCA_034677845.1 Bacteroidales bacterium
AATCCAGTGCCATGTCCCTCAGCCAGTCTGACATTAAGTCGGCAATCTCGATGTTGTTCAGATCCGAAAAAGGAAAGTGCGTATTGCCTTTAATACCGATGTCGGGTAAGTGTATCAGGGTGACATCTCCCCCATGTTTGTTTACGGCATCCCTCCACAGTCCGGCCATTTCAAGACGCACACGCCATCCGTCCTGGCCCGGATTTGCCACCGGCTCGGATGGTATGAAATCGCCGTAATAAATCACAATAGGTATTTTTGTCAGCTTCATAAAATCTTCCATTGGAACTCCAACTGCTTCAAGTGTGCCCCCCGAACTTGGTTTTGGGGCAGGAACTTCTCCTTCCGGGAACACAAATCCGCTCCCCGGCTCATAGGAGACTATCGCTTTTACATTTTGATTTTTAATTGCGGTGAGCCATCCCATCCCACCGGAATGCGAATGGGTGACAAGAATGGCCGGGCCAATTTTATCGAACAAGGCCGAAACGGCCTCCACATTAACATTGATATCGATTGGGCCTATGCTGGGATTCATGGCACGGAAATACTGGCTCAGGGTTGCCGAATCGCGTGCAAACTGAACGCCTTCAAAATAATCAGGCCATATACCGATGCGAAAAGTCCCGAACCACCCCTGTTCATCCGGTACCGGCGTAATTGTGCCTTCAACCGTGCTTCGGCCCGCATTCCCTCTTCTTGGCTGGTCAATGACATAAACCCCAAAACCCCTCCGCAGGAAAATATTTTGATAGCCTTCCCGGCCGTCGGGGGTGGTTTCCCATGTTTTTGAAAACTGTCCGATTCCATGCCACATCACCAGCGGGTATTTACGGGCATCGACCGGTATCTGGTAAAAGACATAGGCATGATCACCATGAAAGGTTTGTCCTTCCGGTGTCTGGTTGTAAGGATCGAAGGTGCCCGGATTGGCAATTACCGTGCCGCCGACAGCAAAACTGCCTTGTTCCTGAATCATTAGCGGCCCATTGTTTGTGTTTACCTGGCCGGGTGAACAGGATGAAAAAAAGGCAGAGACAAGGACTGACAGAAGAAACGAATAAATTACCTGAATTCGCTTAGTTGTGTCAGGTATTTGACATGGGTGGTTCATATGTAAATAATTTTAATTCTTAAGATATCATTTATTTAAGTGCTTTTGCCAGAAATGAACTGCAAGGTCAACCCATCCTTCTGCATCCGTGCCCGTGCCAAGACCAAATCCATGCCCCGCACTTGTATACCTGCGGTATTCAACATCCACTCCGGCATTTATTAAATTTTCCACGCGTCTTTCCACGGTATTTACATTGGCTATCCCGTCATTTGCGGCAACGGTGATGAAAGAGGGACTGAAATCAGCCGACCAGGTGGTTTGTCCCGTATAAGCCATGACCACAACTGCCGGTTTCGGCAGATTGCCGCCGCCAAATTCTGACACTCCGGCCAGGGCAATGTCTCCTGCCATACGGGCACCTGCCGATCCGCCCCAGACGGAATAACCATCTGTGCTCACTTCAAATGTTCCTGCATTGCTGAAGATGAAGGCTATCGCAGCGGCAAGATCTTCGGCAGCCTTTGGTCCGCTTCCGAGACGGTAGCGTATGACAAATGCATTAAATCCTGATTCACTTATAAGCTGAGCAATGGGAAATCCTTCATGCAGGGAACCAACATAGGAAAAACCTCCTCCGGGACAAACAATGGCAAACGGAGCATCCTTGTTCCCCCTGAAAAAGAATAAGCCTGTATTCCTTTTGCCTGGGTCCTGCTGCTTTTGCATGATGTCATAGAAATCATAGAATATGGTTTTACCGTTGTTTACCTCGCCTATCATGTGGTTAACGGCCTCAACGACAACATCCGGTTCCACATGACTGTGGTAGGGCATAAGCGTGCCTATTTGGCGCAATGGAGTGTTATAGTAAGCGGCATTTTGATCACGTGGCAACAATAACTCGCCGAAACCGTCAAATGCAGGGTGATTGGCAATATCGCTGACATGGTCATCGATTGTCAGATATTTGTATGCCTGCGCCTGAATGGCTTTGCCGGAGTCATCCTCAACCGAAGAACTTAAAAATAGTACAGCCATGAATAACCATAAGATGCCATGGTCCGATATTAATTTGATATTCTTTGCCCGGTGATGACATGAATGGCGTTTCTTCACGAAATGATTCATGTTTCTGCTTTTGAAAATCATTGGAATTATCTGGCATGGTAATCCCGATCCGTACTGCAAAGTTGAGGTGAAAAAGCAGATCGAACTGTATACGGATTACAGGTTTTTGTACCAGGATTACGGATACTTTATTTTATTCCTGACCTGAAAACAAATAAGAAGTAATTTTGAACCAAAACAAACCGAAAAGCCATGGATGAGATTGTGAAACTGGAGAGCATTGCCCAATATAATACCATGCGGGGGATCGAAACGCTTCATCCTCTGGTCAGCGTGTATGATTTCTCAAGAATGAAACCTATTCCCGGTACAAGGGTACAATTCGGCTTTTATTGCGTTTTTCTCAAGGAGGTCAAATGCGGCGATCTGAAGTACGGCTGCAATTATTACGATTACCAGGACGGCACCCTTGTTTTTATAGCACCCGGTCAGGTTGTCGGAATTGGCGGCAACCCAGGGTACAAACCTGAAGGGTGGGCGCTGCTTTTTCATCCTGATCTGATCCGGGGCACTTCACTTGGCCGTCATATCAGAACCTATACTTTCTTTTCATACGACTCAAATGAGGCATTGCATCTTTCGGAAAAGGAAAGGCAGATTATCGTTGACTGCCTCGGTAAAATTGAATATGAATTGCAGCGGCCTATTGACAATCATAGTAAAATATTGATAGCCAATAATATTGAATTGGTGCTGAATTATTGTATGAGGTTTTACGAGCGGCAGTTCATCACCCGTACCCTGGTCAACAAAGACATTTTGGTGAGATTTGAAAAACTGCTTGACGATTATTTTCAGTCTGAAAATACGCAAACACTGGGTTTGCCGACAGTGAAATATTTTGCTGACCAGTTGCATCTATCGCCCAACTATTTTGGCGATCTGATTAAAAAAGAGACCGGGAAATCAGCGCAGGAGCAAATCCAGTTGAAATTAATGGATATTGCCAAGGAGCGGATATTTGACAACAGCAAATCGGTCAGTGAAATAGCCTTTGAATTGGGATTTAAGCATTCTCAGCATTTCAGCCGTATTTTCAAGAGAAGTACCGGATATACACCCAAAGAATTCAGGTCATTGAATTGACCGGGAAGTGGCAGCTAAGGTTCTGCTTTGCAGGTGAATCCATTTCAGTTTGTTTCAGAGCAGCGTAAACTGAATGAGAAGTGATGCATAATAAGCATGCTGCTGCCTGTTGCAAAATGTCATTTTGTATAAAAAAATGGCCATTTTGTATATTGACATGAACAGGGTATTTTTTTAAGTTTAGGATCCGGTTGTTGTCTTTCTTTTCCAACAAAGCCTGCGATTGGCTTGAAACACCCGTGCAAAGGTCTTTTCACAGGCAGGCATGATTATTCTATATTCCATGTGACTTTTACTATTAAAATTATTTACACATGAAAAGAATTGGAGCAGTTTCATTGATTCACATGCTTTTTGCATCTGCCGCCTGCGTTTTGCTGATCCAGTGCGGCAAACCCTCTGTCAAAGAGTGGGAGAACATCGAGGCAGGGTTTCAGGATCCGCCAGTCAGTGCAAAACCCAGGGTATGGTGGCACTGGATGAACGGCAACATTTCCATGGAAGGCATCCGTGCTGACCTGGAATGGATGAAACGAACGGGAATAGGCGGGTTCCAGAATTTTGACGCGGGACTGAGCTCACCGCAGATCGTCAGCAAAAGGCTGGTCTATATGACCCCTGAATGGAAGGAGGCGTTCGCATTTGCAACCACCCTGGCCGATTCGCTGGGACTCGAAATGGCCATCGCGGGTTCTCCCGGATGGAGTGAAAGCGGCGGACCCTGGGTAAAACCCGAAGAAGCCATGAAGAAATACGTGTGGAGCGAGACCCGGGTCGATGGAGGACAGGCATTTTCGGGAAAACTGCCGCAACCGCCGGCAACAACAGGTTCTTTTCAGAATATTGCAGGCCGCCGCGGAGGTTTCGGAGGTGAACCTGCCAGCCAGGATAAACCACAGGAGTTTTATGCCGATGCTGCCGTTGTGGCTTTCAGATTGCCCGATAAAGATCTTTCACTGAAAGAGCTGCAACCCCGGCTGACTTCAAGCGGGGGGCAGTTCAACCTGGCAGGACTTACGGATGGGGATCTGGTTGCAACGACATTGCTTCCGTCGGCAAAAGCAGGGGAAAAATCATGGCTCCAGTTTGAATTCACCGAGCCACAGGCCATTCAGGGACTTACCCTGGTGACCGGAGGAGGTGGATTCAGAATGTTCGGCCGTGGCGGAGGCCCTTCCAACCAGACTCTCGAAGCAAGTAATGACGGTAAGGAATTCAGGGTTATCTTTGAAATACCTTCCGGAGGTTCATCACAGAACACGTACGCTTTCACCCCGGTGACGGCAAAATACTTCCGTTTCAGCGTTCTGACACCTCAACCCCAGGGCTCACCTGCCACAGGAGCGCAGGGAATCTTCGGCGGTATGGCAACACCACAGGCCGGTTCCCCGGGCACGCAGATTGCCGAGCTTGTCCTCCATACAGGCTCACGTGTCAATCGATTCGAGGACAAGGCCGGCTTTTCGGCCGCGACAGGGCTTAATGCACAGGCTACTCCTGAAGCCGCACCGGACTTTGTGATCAGCCGGGACGATGTGGTGGACCTGACAGGAAGCATGACTGTCGATGGAACGCTGAACTGGACAGTGCCCGAAGGAAGATGGATAATTATGCGACTTGGTTATTCCCTGACAGGTGCCACCAACAACCCGGCTTCACCTGAAGCAACAGGCCTTGAAGTGGACAAGCTGAGTGCGGAACACGTAAAATCCTATTTCACCAACTACCTGGACCAGTACAAGGATGCGACGGGGGGACTGATGGGCAGCAGGGGTCTGCAGTACATAATCACCGACAGCTGGGAGGCAGGGGTGGCCAACTGGACCGATAACATGATCCTGGAATTCAACAGCAGAAACAGCTATGACATGGTGAGCTTCCTGCCCGTGCTCGCCGGTTATGTTGTGGAAAGCGCCGATGCAAGCGACAGGTTTCTGTGGGATTTTCGCAATACCCTGGAGGACCTGGTCGCCGAAAATCATTATGACCAGCTGACATCCCTGCTGAAAGAAAGGGGCATGGGGCGCTATACTGAGTCGCATGAATCCGGCAGGGCTTTCATCGGCGACGGAATGGAGGTCAAGCGGACGGCTGACGTGCCCATGAGTGCTACCTGGGTACCTGGCGGGTTCGGCGGGGGCTCCGGCACCGAAGTCAGCACGGGGTACAAGGCAGATGTAAGGGAATCGGCTTCCGTGGCCCATATTTACGGCCAGAACCTGGTGGCTGCCGAGTCCATGACAGCTGGCGGCACTGCCTGGGCCTATTACCCGGGGAACCTGAAGCCGACGGCCGACATGGAGATGGCCAACGGGCTGAACCGGTTTGTGATACACTGTTCAGTGCACCAGCCGTCGGACACGATGGTGCCGGGACTGACACTGGGGCCCTTCGGGCAGTGGTTCACCAGGCACGAAACCTGGGCTGAAATGGCATCGCCATGGATCACTTACCTTGGCCGCAGCTCCTTCATGTTGCAGCAGGGTAAGCCTGTGGCCGATGTCCTATACCTGTACGGTGAAGGAGGCAACATAACCGCACTGTTCAGCCAGGAACTGCCCGCTGTTCCCGAAGGTTACAATTATGATTTTGTCAATGCCGATGCTTTGCTACATGCAGTATCTGCAGAGAAGGGCAGAATCCTGACTCAGGGCGGTACCAGTTATACCTTGCTTGCATTGGACAAAAGTACCAAATACATGTCGCTGCCGGTGCTGCAAAAAATCAGCGAACTTGTACGCAAAGGCGTGGTGGTGGCCGGACCCAGGCCTGCCGGCACACCCGGCCTGAATGACGATGAGACGGCGTTCAATGCCCTGGCCGATAAGCTGTGGGGTGACGGAAGCGGCATGAATGAAGTCGGCAAGGGAAAGGTTTTCGGTGAGCAGCCCCTTTCGGATGTGCTGAATGCACTGGGCGTGCAGCCGGACTTCAGCTATACAGGGCCACAGGATGACTCACAGATCCTGTACGTTCACCGGCAGCTTGCGGATGGCGATATCTACTGGGTAAACAACAGGAGAGACCGTTATCAGCAGGTCGACGCCACCTTCCGCACCACCGGAAGGGAAGCGGAGATCTGGAACCCGGAAACCGGTGAGATCACCAGGGTTTCCTTTTCCATGGAGAACGGAAAAACGACGGTTCCCCTGAACCTGAAACCCCATGATGCTGTGTTTGTCGTTTTCAGGAACAAAACAAAGTCACCTTCCTACGTGGCCCCTGGCAGAACCGAAACATCTGCAGGCTCACTTGAAGGGCCATGGGAAGTCAGTTTCCAGAAGGGCAGGGGGGCACCGGATGCTCCTGTGACCATGGATAGTCTTGTCCTGTGGAACGAACAGGCAGATGCCGGCATAAGGTACTTCTCGGGCGTGGCCGCCTACACAAAAACATTCAATGCCCCTGCCGACTGGCTGGCCGGCAAGGAGGTATGGCTTGATCTGGGGCAGGTGAAAAACCTTGCCGAGGTGGTTCTCAACGGCCGGTATCTTGGCACTGTATGGAAGGTTCCTTACAGGCTCAATATGACCGGTGTGTTGAAGGAAGGGGAAAACAGCCTCGAAATAAGGGTGGCAAACCTATGGGTCAACCGGATCATCGGTGATTTGCAGCCGGGAGTCACCGATCCGGTAAGCTTTGCCGCCCAGCACAGCTATCGTGCCGACTCCCCGCTTCAGCCGTCCGGGCTGCTGGGACCCCTTACAATTGTGAAGGTTACGGAACAGTGAATAAACAGGCATTACAGGTTTGCTGATCAGAAAAGTCCCGGCTTTCAAAAATGAATGCCGGGATTTTTCATTATATGGTGCGCATGAAGTATCGTTCTGACAACATGATTCTTTCAGGCAGCCGGAGCCTTCAGGGTGATTGCATTGCGGACGCGTTTCCGGATGCATGACATCCGCAAAGGGAGGGATAAAACCGGTAAAAGGAAAAATGTTATCGCGAAATTTATAATTTTAGGCCTGTTTTTTAAACAACCGGATACCCATGAATCTGAAACATCAATTGACGATGGCGTTGCTATTCAATCTGGCCTGTATGGGTTGCCATGTCAGGGATGGAAAAGTAAAAGACATCGATGGAAATGTATACAGGACCACTACGATTGACACCCTGGTATGGATGGCTGAAAACCTGAAAACCACAAGGTACAATGACGGGACGGCAATCCCATACGTGACTGATGCCCAGGAGTGGGCCGGCCTTGATTCCGGGGCTTTTTGCTTTTATGCGAACGATATCTTCTATAATAAAGATACCTACGGTGCTTTATACAACTGGTATGCTGTCAGTTCGGACAAGCTTTGCCCGGCAGGTTGGCACATTCCTACTGATGAGGAGTGGAATGCTTTAACCGCATTTCTTGGAGGTGAAACCAAAGCAGGCAGCAAACTCAAAGACACGGTCATGATATGGAACAGTCCGTATGAGGATGCAACCAATGAAACGGGATTTACCGCGCTTCCGGGTGGATGCCGTGATTCGAACGGATATTACTATGATCTCGGGTTCAGCGGGATGTGGTGGACTGCTGAAGAATTCTACTCATCAAGCGCATTGTACAGGATGATCTATTACGATCCCACGCTGCAGCGTAATTTTATTGACAAGAAATTCGGAATGTCTGTCCGGTGCGTAAAGGATTGAATATAAACCAAACCGCAATGCATTTTACCGGACTGGTTCTCCGGTAATTCCGTCACGATTAACCGGCCACTGCAGACTGCAGAACCGATATCTCCCTTATCACTGATGCCAATCATACGCTGTGGCTTAGCGCGGGAAACGGCTGATGATCTGCCTGAAAGCGTTGGTTTTCAGTATGATTGCTTTTTCAGGACATACTTCCTGGCAGCAGTAGCAACGGATGCATTTGTTGTAATCGTAAACCGGCGGCCTTGTCTTATCCCCGTCAACCCAGTTTAAGGCTTTTCCGTCGACCGGGCAACTGTTCACACAGGTGCCGCACCGGCTGCACCTTTCTGGTATGATAACGGGCTTTGCAGTAGTGCTGTTGCTCAGGAAAGGCAACAGCGCACTTCTTTTAAAGGCCTTTACGGGTGTTCTTTCAACGTTGAAATCCGGGGTATAGAATTCATCAAACGGATCACCTGTCAGTTCGATCTCCTCCTTCCGGTATGTACCTGCACCGGACTTGCTGCCGTAAACAGTGGTCGGCACATAGACAGGGTCAAGCCCGATCAGCCGGCAGGCAGTGGCATCAAGGGCCACCGGGTCAGTGGAGAAAAGCAGCACGTTCATTGCCCTTGGATCCCCTCCGCGGGGTCCGTTGCCCTCCATGGCCATAATGCCGTCCATCACATACAGGCGGGGTTTTATTAAGTTATTCAGGCCGGCAAGCATGCGTCCGAAATCGAGTGCGTTGGGAAACCTGGCATGGTACATTCCCTTGCTCATGCCAACAATGCAGCCGAACTGATTCTTGATGCAGCCGGTAAAACGCTCCAGGCCATGAGTCTTCAGCTTGGGCAGGCTTATCACCCCGTCGGCTTCCATCACACCCCTCGCAATCTCAAATTTTATATTTCTCAACGCCCCCTGGCCGGTGACTTCGACCCCCTCTGTAAAATTGGCCAGCTCCATGCCCAGTTCTTCACCTGCCTTCATTAAACCGGATCTTTTGGCTGCCGCTTTCGGAAAACCTGTTGCCGGAGAATCACCAGAGGAAAGGATGGC
>JAXDCR010000286.1:0-4011 GCA_034677845.1 Bacteroidales bacterium
GCAGGTAATACTGCCGGCCGGTTTTCCGGTAGGCAACCTCATATCTTGCCTCCAGCACTTTTACATCCATTGTCGGCGGTTTCCTGATGACGAACAGCCGGGTGGCCTCATCCAGCCGGTCGGTGCTGATCGAGAACTCCACTCTGGCAATGGCAAAGTCGGTTGCATCAACAAGGATCCTCCCTGTATAATAAGCCTGAGGATAGTTGGTGCGGGGACTGAATTCGATGACGTAGTGGTCCCTGCCGTTTTCAACCTGGATGTCGGTCATACGGTAGTCGTAATCGGGAAAGGAGGAGGGGTTTAGGAAATCCGGAATATACCTGACAACATCCAGCAGCAGCATTGTGTTGAGTCCCGCCTTTAGCTTCAGCACGATCGTGTCGTCCGGTGAAATGTCCCGGCTTCTCCTTCCCCTGATGATCATAACCCGGTCATCCTCTGCTTCGGGGTAATATCCGGTTTTAAAAATCTCAAGCACAGCCTCTGAAACCTCTGTGTACCGGTTGTTCTTTTTTATGGTTTCACGGTAGAATGATGTAAGCACGGCAGGCCTGAGGGAATAGTTCTGCTGAAGCCTGTCTATTGCGGAGTAAAGGATATTGAGGGGACTCACCCTGCGGATGACGACTTCCTGGATCGACAGGAACTCGGTGGCCAGGAAATACTTCCTGTCTGTGTTGACAAGAGCCGTGACAGGTTCACGGTGCGAGCGGTAACCCATATAGGAAATGCAAAAGGTGTCGGACAGGTTGGTTGTGCTGAGCTTCAGCACAAACCGGCCTTCTTCGTTTGATATGGTGCCGGTGCTTTTTCCAAGCAGGTAAACATTTGAAAAAGGCAGCGGCTGCCGGGTGGTTGCGTCAAATACACTGCCGCTGATCTCAAAGTAACTGACAGTGGAGTCTGGATTTTGAGGGTCCGCTGACCGGGAAATGACAGGCTGGTAGATGACCAGGTGCCTTCCCGACACTTTGAAGTCCACCGAAGGATCATCCAGCAGGCGCCTGAGCACTTCTGATAAAGGCTCATTTTCAGCATGAAGCAGCACCTTTTTTTTCTTCTCGATGAGCTCGGAGTTATAGGCAAAGGAAAGAGAAGTGGCGGTTTCAATTATTTTTAGCGCTTCGATGAGCGTACACGTTGTATCGCGCAGCGAAAGCCTCTGTTCAAGCGGGTTTTCCTGCGCCTTCAGTTGCAGGGCCATCAGGCACAAACCCAGGATGACTGCTGCAATCCTTGTTGTATATGAGACACGGTCCATCTTCCTGTACGATCCAAGACGGGTCAGCTGGTGTCAGAGACATCCGGAGGCCGGCAGCGCTATAGCACTTCATTTCCGGTGTTTCATCGGCGCAGACAGTCCTGAGCTGCTGACATACCGGAATTGGCGCAATAAGGATCCCTTATACAGGTGAAAGATAGATTATATTGTCCGATTTTTCAACCGTCAGATGGTTCTGAATACAGATCACGTCAAGGACCTCCTCGAGGGGATCGCTGCTGAACTCACCGGTTATGAATGTCTGTCCCGTCTCCGGATTTTCAAGCATTATTTTTACCTTGTACACGTCGCCTATGGTTTCAAGTGCTTCCGAGAGCGGTGTGTGGCTGAACACCATCTCGCGGGTCTTCCAGGCAATGCTGTTCCGGTCACCGGCGGGACGGCTGCTGGCACCTTCCTTGTCTGAATAGGTTCCGGAACAGCCGGCTTCCAGCAACACGCCGGTTGTGTTGCCGGCCTCCCCTGCCAGTCTGACCGTGCCATTCTCCACGTACACTTCAACCTGTTTCGCATCTTCGCGTGCGTTGACGCTGAAAGAAGTGCCGACCACCCTGACGAGGGCACCCTGTGCAGAAACAAGGAAAGGCTTGCTGTCATCAGGCTTTACCTCGAAGAACGCTTCTCCGGTTAATTCAACGCGTCTTGATTCACCGCTGAAGCTTCGCGGGTAAACAAGCCTGGTGGCGGAGTTGAGATAAACCGTTGATCCATCCGGCAGGATAATCTCTCTGACACTTTCTTCCAGGCCTGTTGTTGCAGTAATCCTTTTTTGGACCTTCACGGGCAGAATATCCGGGAAGAAAACCGCCAGCGTTGCGGCTGCCATGATCAGCACGGAAGCAGCTATACGCAGGACCATTGGATGACGCGATAACATCCCCCGGATTGCCGGTTCATTTGCCGCTGCCTTAAAGGTCTGGTTTTCAGCGAACCCGTCGTCGTTCTCCTGTATGCGTTCATAGAGTCTGTGCCATGCACGATCCACATCGAAGTGGTTTTTCATTTCTGGTTGATTTATCGGGTTTATGCCGGGAATGGTCTCCTGCTGCCGGATGCCTTCCCGGACTGTGTATCCCTTCTTCACTTCCCGTTGCGCTTTGCCAATGATGACCCAGTCCGCCTGCAGCGCTTCAAAAAACCGGGCATGTCCGGGATTGTCCAGCCACCTGTTCATCTGATCCTTCCTCCTGTCGTCTTTTTCTCCGGCAAGCCAGGCAGCCAGCATCTCCCAATGTCTTTTTCTCAATACCGGGTCCATTGTTTTATTTTTATGTGGTTTTAACATAATCCCTCAAATTTCTTCTGAGTATTCTGAGTGCCTTGCCCATGTTGGCTTCTACTGTTTTTACCGAGATGGCAAGCATTTCTGCTATCTGACTGTATTTCATTCCCTCGAACCGGTTCAGCCTGAAAATCTTGCTGCATCTTTCCGGCATGGAATCAAGGGTCTGGTTGATCATGACCTGAAGTTCGTCGGCCTGCATTCTTTCCTGTGGCCCCGGTTCCGTTCCTTCCCGGTGATCACGCACCTTATCCCTGTATTTGTTTCTGACGTTCTGATGTTCCATGTGCTTAAGGCACCGGTTGTGAGTTGCCGTGTAAAGATATGACTTAAGGGAGCTGTCAATCTGCAGATGTTGCCGTTTGTCCCACAGTGTGTAAAAAAGATCCTGGACCAACTCTTCGGCTGTGCCGGCATTCCCTGTGAGCTTGCAGGCATATCGGCACAGCAGTTCATAATATTCCCGGAAAACTGCTTCGAATGATCTCAGGTTTCCTTCCCGCAGATTGCGGATATGCATTTCTTCTGATATAGTCACCTTAAGTGGCCGGTTATTGCTTGAAATGTTCTGTCTTTTTTCAACCCGGTGAGCTGTGGAGGTATAAACGTATCCACCCCCGGATGCAAGGTTTATGCACATGCCGTAACGCATGCCGGGGGTTGGATACATGGCATCCTGCATTATTCCGCTTCATCCAGCACCTCCCACCTCAACCGCCTGTTGAGCCTGTTGATGACGGATTCGATGGATTCGTCAGGTTTTATGTAATTATAGTCTCCCCAGAAATTCTCATCTTCGTAATCCTTGACGTTATCGGCAAGGATGTCGGTCGTTCTTGCCTGTTGTTTGTACTTGGCCTTTTCAATGTTGACAGAGTCGCGGTCAGTGACGGCCATTTCAAGAGTGGTCACATAAGTGGCGTTGAAGCGTTTCTTTTTCCACTCGGTTTTGAACGTCAGCTCCGACCTGACGTGATTCAGGTACCACTGGTCGTTGACGACCCTGTAGTTGACGACGTAATTGCCGTTCAGCACATCGACCTTCAGGTCCATGGGTTTTTTTCTGACAAGCTCATTGGCGGCAGAGGCTATTTCCTTGTCGCTAAGCGAGAATTCGAATCTGGTAAATGCCATGCTCTTTGTGTCGATGTAAATTTTGCCTTTGTAAAGTGACAGATCTACATTGTCCTTCTGGTCAAAACCGATCACGTAATTGTTCCTGCCGTCGATCATGGCAAAGCCGTCGAACCAGAAGTTGTAGTAATCAATATAGTCAACCGAGAGAATGCCTCCGGGGTCTTTCACCAGGTCAAGCATAATGCTGGTTCTGGGTCCCCCTGCCACCTTGAAGTTGATGGTGTCCATCTTCTTCAGCTGGTCACTTTTCCTCCCCTTGAAGATGGCTACACGGTCAAAGTCGAAATCATTCCTGTAAGAGGATTTG
>JAXDCR010000287.1:0-9890 GCA_034677845.1 Bacteroidales bacterium
CATCCAGATAGCCATACTGGATGACGGCTTTGCAGGAGCAGACGTGCTGCAGCCATTCGGGAATCTATGGGCAGAGGGACGGATACTGGGTACCCGCGATTTTGTTGACGGCGGCACTGATGTTTTCGACCGGTACCGGCACGGTTCCAAGGTCCTGTCAATAATCGGAGCGGAAATTCCGGGCCTGTTCAGGGGTACGGCCACAGGCGCTTCCTTCTGGCTGCTGCGCACGGAGGACTCCGGTTCGGAATACGTGGCTGAAGAGGACAACTGGATCGCAGCAGCCGAATTTGCGGACAGCGCGGGAGTAGACATAATCAACACGTCACTGGGCTACACTGTCTTTGATGAACCGTCACAGGATCACCGCAACGGGGAAATGAACGGCAGGTCAACCCGCATCTCGGTGGCTGCCGGAATAGCAGCCTCCAGGGGAATGCTTGTCATCGTCAGTGCAGGCAATGAAGGCGATGATCCCTGGCACTACATTTCAGCGCCGGCCGATGCCGACAGCATCCTGTCGGTGGGCGCCTCGGATGCCAGCGGGAGGGCTGCCCCTTTCAGCGGACGCGGACCTTCATCGGACGGCCGCATCAAACCTGACCTTACGGCCATGGGTGTCGGCACATGCTATATCGGCGATAACGGCGCCGTATGGCAGGGCAACGGAACATCACTGTCGGCACCGGTGGTAACGGGACTTGCGGCATGCCTCTGGCAGGCCCGTAAACCTGCCTCCGCCATGCAGGTCCGAACGGCCATAATCAGGAGCTCAGACCGTTTTCTGTTCCCTGATACCTTGAATGGGTACGGGATTCCGGATTTCAACCTTGCCCTTGTCCTGATCCAAAGCGAGGAAGGGTATGTGATCTCTGGGGAAGAGGTGGATGTTTTTCCCAATCCCTTCCTGGATGAACTGTATATCCTTTTTACATCGCCGTGCAACAGCGATGTTGCCGTAAACCTTTGTGACCTGTCGGGACGCAGCATAGGGCAGTACTTTTATCCGGCCCTTGAGGGACGAACCTCCATACGGATCGACAACCACCTGCAACAGCTTCAGAAGGGAATGTACATGCTTAAAATTCAATATGATAATCTTGCAACGGTGCACAAACTGATCAGATGATGACGGAAGATAAAGCCATGACGTTGTACCAGCTGCTGAACGAGGTTAAAAAGACCCTTCAGCAGTCGCATTCCCACCCCCGCTGGATCGTTGCCGAGATCAGCGACATGAAGGTCAATTACTCAGGGCACTGTTACCTGGAGCTCGTGGAAAAGGAGCCGGAGGGTAAGGAAATACGGGCAAAGGCAAGGGGCACCATCTGGTCGTCGGCTTTCCGCGTGCTGAAACCGTATTTTGAAACCACCGCGCGTACAAAACTGGAAGCGGGACTGAAAATAATGATCCTGGCAACAGTCGAATTTCATGAGCTGTACGGGCTTAGCCTGAACATAAGCGACATCGAGCCTTCCTATACGCTGGGTGACCTGACCCGCCAGAAGCAGGAAATCATTGACCGCCTCCTCGCGGAAGGCATCTTTGACATGAACCGACAGCTTCCGCTTCCTGATCTGCCGAAAAGCATTGCTGTCATTTCATCAGGCACGGCGGCCGGTTACGGTGATTTCCTTGATCAGCTGACCGGCAATGCCTATGGTTACAGGTTCCATGTCAGGCTGTTCCAGGCTGTCATGCAGGGAGAGGAGGCTGAAAATTCGATCACAGCGGCACTGGAAAGGATCTTCAGCCACGTAAACCTGTTCGACGTGGTTGTCATCATCAGGGGCGGAGGTGCCCGGTCAGACCTCCATTGTTTCAACAGCTACAGACTGTCATCCCATATATGCCAGTTTCCCCTGCCGGTCCTGACAGGCATCGGGCACGAGCGCGACGAGAGCATTGCCGACATGGTGGCCCACACACGCCTGAAAACCCCAACAGCCGTTGCCGAATTCATCATTGCCCGGTTCCGGGCCGCCGATGAGATCATCAGCACTCTGGCTGAATCGCTCAGGGCCAATGTGCAGGCGATACTTGAGGATGAAAAAGCCAGGCTCAGCCATCTGGCAGCTGTCTGCAAGCCCCTTGTTTCCGCCAGCCTGTCAGCGGCAGGCGCTTCGACCGCTTCGCTGAATGCCAGGATAGCGTTTGCATCAAGGACTCTGCTGATGAAACATTCAACCATGGCGGAAAAGTACAGGGCACAGCTGGCCACCTCGGTGAAGCACTTCCTGCTCGAGAAGGAGCACCTGCACAGGATGTTGCGCAGCAGGCTGAAACCGGTATGCAGGATATACACAGACGGGCTTCTGCATCATTTTCATATGCTGGAAGAAAAGACAAACTACCTGGATCCGTTCAGGATACTTGAGCGCGGCTATTCCATAACCTATCTGAACGGCATGGCCGTGAAAGACCCGCGGCAGGTTAAAACAGGCGATGAGTTGGAAAGCCGGTTGCACGGAGGAAAACTGAAAAGCAAGGTGATCAATAACAATACATGACATGACCAAAAAAAATCCCTCTTATTCTGAAGCCATCGGGCAGATCGAAAGCATCCTGCAGCAGGTTGAAAACGGTGAACTCGATGTGGACCAGCTGGCTGAAAAGATAAAGCTGGCATCGGAATTGCTGAAGGTATGCAAGAAGAAGCTCTTTGACACGGAAAAAGAGATCGAAAACATCCTGAAAGACATTGAGGAGGGAGCTCCGGATTGAGTTCTTTTCACCGGATGCCATTCACCTCCGCCTGCCGCTTTTTCTTTTTTTCATTAGGGAGGAGAGCGACAGCACGATATACCAGACAGCCATCAGGGATGCCAGGCAACAGGCTGCCCTTCCTATGTAATCCCCGTGCCGCACATAAAAAGTGAGCCTGTCGTTTGCATTCAGGATGCCCTTAAGGCTTCCGCGCTGCCACCATCCCAGCTGATCCAGGATCTCTCCCCGCTGGTCTATCAGGCTCGAAATACCCGTGTTTGCAGACCGGGCGACAGAGCGGCGTGTTTCAATGGCCCTCAGACAGGCATAGGCATTATGCTGCCGGTATCCCGGCGTATCACCCCACCATCCGTCATTTGTTATGATAAAAAGCAGATTGGCCCCGTTTGTCACGTAGCCGGTCACGAATTCCCCGAAAACAGACTCATAACAGATGGCCGTTGCCACGCCGGTTGAATCCTCCGCGTCAAAAAACACCCCCCTGAAATCCTGTGTGCCCCAGCTCCTCATCGTTCCTCCAAGCCTGAGGGTCAGCTTCTCAAGGAATTTAAGGTACTTTGCATACGGCATCTTTTCGACTCCCGTCACCAGCTTCGACTTGAAATAATGCGGCACGCGGCTTGTCGAGTCAAGCTGCACGGAAGCATTGTAGCCGTCGTACATCATGCCGGTGCCCGGAATTTCCCGGGCAGTGGATGATGTCTGTTCCCCCGGCAGGTAACGTCTGAAACATTGTATTCCCACAATGTAATTGGCGCCCGGCCAGGATGACAGGAATTCCCTTATCATACGGATGTCCGGAACATCTTCGATTTCTTCCAGCCAGATGTTGTTGTTGATCGATGTTTCAGGGGCTATGAAATAGTCGACCGCGGTATCGGCCACGGTAGATGCCTCTGAAATCTGGATTAAGGTCTGTTCCAGGCTCGGGATGGATACGAATTTCTCGTACGGGTCAATATTGGGCTGAATGACGACCACCTCCCTCGGGTCAGGCTTCTCCCTGTATGTATGAAACATAAACAGGGACAGAGCGACCGGGAGAACAAGGATCAGCAATGCCGTTGCCAGCCATGTCAACCGTTTGCCCCTGCCCGCCCCTTCGATAAAGGCTGTCAGTGCACGGAGAAAGGATAGGTTCATCAGCAGAACCCAAAGGGAACCTCCCAAAGCCCCCGTATATTCATACCATTGCACAAGCTTTGTATCATAGGCAAATCCGTTGCCCAGTGTCAGCCACGGCCAGGACACCTCAATGTTCAGATCATAATATTCCCGGACTATCCATACGAGGATCAGGAATAAGCAGCCGGGGAGTTTCCCCATCCTCCTTTTGACGAGGTGAAACAGCCACATGGCCAGTGCGCTCCGGAAAGCGCTGATAAGTATGGCTATGATCATCCCGACGGCGGTTGCATTGACGATCCACCAGGTTGACCCTGCGTTCCATACAAGAAAAGAAATGAAAGCGTATTTAAAAAAGCTTCCTGAACCATATTCCGTGCGGTTTCTGTCCAGGTATTCCTCCACGAGCAGCAGGGGAATGAAGGCAATGGCAAGCACAAGCCCGTGTCCCCACCCGTACCATGCCGTTGCCAGCATAAGGCCGCTGAAGATGCTCAGCAGCATGAGTTTTCTTTTGCTCAGAGACAGGCCTGACATGTTCTTGGGTAAGGAAACAAATATAAGGGATTTTTTTGTCAGCAATACCTGTAAAAAGCCTGGCAGGCTCCTTCGGAAGATACCATGCAGGCGCCGATGGGATTGGAAGGCGTGCATACCCTGCCAAAAAGGGAACACTGGTCAGGGGTTTTCATTCCGCGCAGCACCTCCCCACACAGGCATCCCTTCATCTCCGGAAGGCTTTTCACGCTGAGGTCAAAATGGAACCCGGCGTCAAAACGGTTGTAACGGGGTCGGAGGGCCAGTCCGCTTGCCGGTATGTTGCCGAGTCCCCTCCAGTTGCTGTCGCAGGGCTCAAAAACCTTCATCAAAGCCTCCCTGGCCTTACTGTTACCCTGTGCCGTAACCGCCCGGCGATACTGGATCTCGATGCCCTTCCTTCCCTCTTCATGCATCCGCACCAGCATGCAGAGGGACATCAGGAGGTCAACCGGTTCAAAACCGGAGACTACTATTGAAATGCCGTATTTCCTGACAAGCGGCAGGTACATGTCAGCGCCGCCTATTGCCGTGACATGACCCGGCCCGATATATCCGTCAATCCGGGCACCCTGGTCGATCAGCGCAGCCATGGCAGGAGGCATCAGTTTGTGCAGGCTCAGCAGGAAAAAATTGCCAACACCCTGCTTTTCGGCTTCAAGAATGGCGATGGCGGAAGAGGGACTAGTGGTCTCAAAGCCAATGCCTGCAAATACAACCTTTCTCCCGGGGTTTGCCCGGGCAATGGCAAGTGCATCAAGGGTGGAATAAACGGTCCTTACGTCTGCCCCTTTCGCTTTTTCCTCATCCAGGCTTGATGCCGAACCGGGAACCCTGATCAGATCGCCGTATGTTGCGAGTATTACTCCCTCCGTGCCAGCCAGCCTGATGCAGCGGTCAACTGACATGCGGTCCGTGACGCATACGGGGCAACCGGGTCCCGACAAAAGTTCGACCGTGGGAGGGAGCATCCGGGTGATGCCATATTTGCGGATGGCCAGGGTGTGACCGCCGCATACCTCCATGATCCTGATGTGCCTGCGCGACAGCTGCCTGAGCAGTGAAGCCAGCCTGGCCACCTGCTTCCTGTCTCTGTACTCGTCTATATACTTCATGCCGGGCTTTTTCAGGTGTCATCCCTCTGCAGGCCACCTTCCGCTGCTGCTTCCAGTTCCCGTATCAGCTGTATGGTTTCCAGGGCTTCCTGTTCACTCAGCTTCTGGATGGCAAAGCCGGTGTGGACAAGCACATAGTCCCCCACCCTGACTTCATCCAGCAGCTGCGTGCCGGCTTTGACCACCGACCCTCCGACTGAAACAGAGGCCATATCTCCCTCAATCGAAATGACTTTTGCAGGTACACTCAGACACATTTGTTCGGAAAATTTTGCAAATATATCAATTTAAAATTGTTTCCTCCTTAATGCGGCAACAGCCAGCTGTCCCAGTGCAAGTCCCCCGTCGTTGCATGGTACCTGCCCGTGTGTCAGCACGGTGAAACCTTCCTGTGCCAGCATCCTTTCCAGCCTGGCCGACAGGTACCTGTTCTGGAAACTTCCCCCGGACAGGGCTACCTTCCGGATGCCATAACTGGAAGCCACCTTCCTTGTCATGCGCAAAGAGGCTTCTGCCACCGTATTGTGGAATCTCGCTGAAATCACCCCGGCAGGAGTGCCCCGCATGACATCCCCGCATATCTGCCGTATGGCAGGTGTGAATGACACATCAGCAGACAGGTCGAACTCGTAAAAATCCTCCACTCCTGTTGCGATGGCAGATTCCAGCCTCATGGGCGCCTCGGCGTGGAACCGGGCATGCAGGCACAGTCCTGTTATCGCTGCCACGCCATCAAACAAACGGCCGGCGGATGAGGTAAGGGGACAATTGATGCCCCGTTCGAGCGAGGTGAGGATAAGCTTTACCCTGTCGCGTGCCACCGTCTTCAGCAAAGGCAGACTGAGACCTGAAAACGCCATACCGTAGGCCTGGTGCAGCAAAGATATGCCCATTCTCCAGGGTTCCTCCGCTGCCCTGTCCCCTCCCGGCATGGCCATGTACTCAAAATGGCCGGCGCGGATGAAGTCATCAAAACCACAAACCAGAAACTCCCCGCCCCACGTGTTGCCGTCATTTCCGTATCCCGTTCCGTCAAATGCAAGACCCACCACCCTTTCGTTTTCCCCGTTCTCAGCCATACACGAGGCAATATGGGCATGGTGGTGCTGTACCCTGATCACAGGCAATCCAAGGCTATTCGCATATCTTGTCGACAGGTAATCCGGGTGCAGGTCTGCCGCCGCCAGTGAAGGCTGCACACGGAACAGGCGTTTGAATCGTTCAGCTGTCTCAACGTAAAATCCGTATGTTTCGGCATTCTTAAGGTCTCCGATATGCTGGCTCAGGTAAGCCCTGTTGCCTTTGCCGATACAAAAGCAGTTTGAGAGTTCCGCGCCGGCTGCAAAAATGCCGTTCACATCAAAGGCGAGATGCAACGGGAAGGGGACATACCCCCTGGATCTGCGGATCATCCTGGTCTTCATGCCAATCACCTGAAGCACTGAATCGTCATTGCGATTATAAATTATGCGGTTGTAGGTCAGGACGGCATCCACAACGGGACCAAGCACCGACAATGCCTTTTCATCATCCGTGATGATCGGCTCTTCAGCCAGGTTGCCGCTGGTGAGCACCAGTGCAGGCAGGCGGAGTCTTTCGAACAACAGGTGGTGGAAAGGCATGTAAGGAAGGAAGGCACCGGTTGTGCCAAGACCCATGCTGACACCTTCGGCAAGCTTTCTCTTGCTGCTCAGTATGACGATGGGCCTCTGCCAGGACAACAGGGCACTTTCCTCCCCGGCAGAAACCGACGCATATTCACGAATGCTTTCCAGGTCCCTGAACATGACTGCAAAGGCCTTTCCTTCGCGTTGCTTTGAAAGGCGCAGACGGCTTACCGAATCCTCCTTAAGGGCATCGCACATCAGATGATACCCTCCGGTGCCCTTCACCGCGATGATGGCACCCTCCGTAAGCAGTTCACATACCCTGCCGAGTATGGCATCCGGGTCATCCATCACCCGTTCCCCGTTATACAGCGTGTAGGCTGGTCCGCAATCCCTGCAGGCGACCGGTTGTGCATGAAAACGCCTGTCATCCATATCTTCATATTCTTTCCTGCAGGCAGGGCACATCGTAAAGGGGGCCATGGTGGTGCGGGACCTGTCATACGGAAAGTCCATGATGATTGAAAACCGCGGGCCGCAATTGGTGCAGTTAATAAAAGGATAGTCATGCCGGCGCGGCTGTTGCTTCATGTCTTCCAGGCAATCGGGACACACGGAGATATCGGGACTGACCTCAGAGGTTTCGTCGGTCAGATCCTGGCTTTCGAGGATGGTAAAAATCCCTGTGGGTTCCTCCTCTGCCTGTTCAAAAGTGATTTTTTCTATCCGCGAAACCACAGGTGCTTTCAGGTACAGGTCATCCATAAACAGGCGCAAATTCCCTTCCCTTCCCTGTGCCTGTATCGTTATTCCGTCCGTACCGTTCATGACCCACCCGCTGATGCCATGCCATCGGGCCAGGCGGTAAACAAAAGGTCTGAAGCCCACACCCTGCACAAGGCCGGCAATCTTTATCCTGTACGAAATATTTTGGTCTGACTCCGGGTTCAATTAAAGAATGCTGTTTTATTGATTTATATTTGAGCAATGAGACTGTCAAATTTAAACATTTATTTCCGCTGACGGGGACTGTAAAACGCGGATGAAAATGACAACGACGACCCGATTGCTCACTGCATTGCTTATCACCCTGTTGCCCTGTTTGTCATACGGACAGCAACTCGCCGCCTTCCATGACAGCAGGCAGCGGTTTATTATTTTTGACGGCGGACAGATCATTCAGGCCGATCACCTGCCAGTCAGATCCTTTCAGGTCGGGGGCAGCTGCGTGCTGTATGTCGACAGCCGGAACAGCCTGAAAATGTATTACAACGGCCGCATCTCCACGCTCGAGGTCAATGGGGTTGAACGCTACGAAGCCCTTGAATACCTGTCGGCCTATTCATACGCCGGCATAATAAAGATCATAGAAAAGGGACAGGTCAGCACCGTGAGCACGCATGCTGTCCGGTACAAAGCGGAAGACAGCCTGGTCACCTTCTATGATTCATCCAGGAATATCCTTGCGGTTTATTACAGGGGGCAGGTGATCATGCTCGAGGACGGCCTTGCCTCCACTCCCTATGAAGATTTCGTCTGCAGCGATAACCTGACAGCATTCATATCCCCAATCAGCCATGGCCTGACGGTGTTTTACAGGGGACAGACAGCCACGGTCGACCCGTATTTTTCGGAAGGAAGCATGAAGGCGGGAAGGAATGTTGTGGCTTTTGTCAGCCATGCTGACCAGCATTTCAGGGTATATTACCAGGGCCGGATATTGTTGCTCGAAGACTTTCCCCCGAGGAACTACCAGCCGGGCCGCGACATTGTTGCCTATACGGACAATTCCGGTGCCTTTAAAATCTTTCACGGCGGGGGTACAGACATAGTTTCGGGTTTTGAACCGGATTTTTACCAGGTGACCGATGGCATGGTCATCTTCGGTGAACAGGGGTATTTTAAGGTCTGGAGCCATGGCCGGGTTCACACCCTTGAAAACTATGTTCCCGGCACCTGGAAAGCAGGCTGGCATACGATAGTGTACAGGGACAGCAACAGGGATCTGAAGGTGTTCGATGGCAGCGGTCCCCGCGTGCTTACCTATGACTTGGTCGAGGACTTTGACCTGTATTATGATGTGATCGTTGTCAACAAGGGTATGAACAACTATAGCGTATATTACAAGGGCAGAGAATATAAAGATTTTTAAAACCCGGTTTCTAAACGTAATGAAACAGGGTTTCCAGCTCATTGCCAAGATTTACATAATTCACGGTCACCTCGTCAGGCACCCTTAAAATAACGGGCGAAAAATTCAGAATTGCTTTTATTCCCGCCGCAACAAGCTTATCGCAGGTTTCCTGTCCCGCGGCTTCAGGAACGGCAATGATGGCTGTTTTAATATTATTTTCCTGCACAATCCTCCCGATGTGATCCGGATGATAAACAGGAACTGAAAACCTGCGGCCGTATTTGGAAGGATCCAGGTCAAAGCCGGCAACAATTTTGATTTTGCTTTCCGTGAAGCCCTGGTAGTTTATCAACGCCTGCCCGATATTGCCCATTCCGACAAGGATGGTGAGCCTTTCACCGTTGTGCCTGAAGATGTCGTTGATGGCATGGAGCAGATATTCTATGTCGTAACCCCCCCGTTTGCTACCCTTTAGCCGCAGGCAGGAGAAATCCTTTCTTACCTGTTCTGCCGTGACACCTGCCTCTTCACCGAGGTTGTATGAAAATATCCTTTTAAATCCAAGCTTGTGAAACTTGATCAGGCACAAACGGTAAATCAAAAACCTCTTAAGTATTCTGTAATGAATTGCCACCTTGTTATTT
>JAXDCR010000288.1:0-11535 GCA_034677845.1 Bacteroidales bacterium
CTGTAATGAATATGGTTGATTCAAATCTTCGTTCCTCCTGTGAATTGAAATGTATCTTGCAATCTCTCAGTTTTCGGTTATGAAGGCTGACTTTTCGTGCTCTTTCCCGGGCCAGTTTCTGAATGCCGCTGATGGCTTTCCTTTCTTTTTCAGACTCAATAATTTTTTTCAGGAGAATATCGGCTGTTTCCGGATGGCGGTGCAGATAATTGTCAAGGTGTTTCTTAAGGAAATCATGAATATAGTTGCGGATGGAAGGGGCTCCCGGACCCATATCCTTTGAACCAAGCTTGGTTTTAGTCTGGGATTCAAAAACGGGTTCCTCGACTTTAAGGCTCAGGGCACAGATGACAGATGCCCGGATGTCTGCCGGATCAAAGTCTTTTTTGTAAAACTCCCTGATAGTCTTCACCAGTCCCTCCTTGAATGCCGCTAGGTGAGTCCCTCCCTGTATGGTATGCTGTCCGTTGACGAATGTGTAGTAAACCTCTCCATATTGTGTACCGTGGGCCATGGCCAGCTCAATATCTTCATCCTTCAGGTGGATTATCGGGTACAGCCCGTCACCGTTCACATTGTCGCGCAGCAGGTCAACCAGACCCTCTCTGGAATGAAAGGGCACCCCGTTATATAATATGGTCAGCCCCGTGTTGAGGTATACATAATTCTTGATCATCCCCTCCACATAATCATCCATGAACCTGAAATGACCAAACATCTTTGGATCGGGCACGAAGGAAACCAGAGTGCCGTTTCTGAAATTACCGCTTTCCTCGTTTGACTCATAATCCAGATTGCCTTCTGTGAAACGGATTGCCTTAACCCTGCCGTCACGGAATGACCTGATCTCAAAATGAGAGGACAATGCATTGACTGCCTTTATACCTACTCCGTTGAGTCCCACCGACTTCTTGAAAACCTTTGAATCGTATTTGGCCCCGGTATTCATTTTTGAAGCGACGTCAACCAGCTTACCCAGGGGGATGCCGCGTCCGTAATCCCTAATCTGCACTGCATTTTCATTGATGGTTATTTCAATTACCTTCCCAAATCCCATCATGTACTCATCTATTGAATTGTCAAGCACCTCCTTTAGCAGTACATAGATACCGTCATCATGTGAGGATCCGTCACCCAGCTTTCCGATATACATGCCGGGTCGTTTGCGGATGTGCTCCTTCCAGTCGAGCGTGCGAATGGTATCCTCCGTGTATACAGCCAGTGACATTCTATAAGGTTTGTGACAAATTTAAAACAAAGATGTCAGGCTGACGGATTTCTTTTTCAACATGGCCTGTAAGATTGGAAATTGAATATTTTTATCAATAAATTGAATATTAATCTGTTATTATATAAACCCGTGTTTGCAGGGTGTTGAAAAGTACGGGCTTCGAAAGGTGACATTGGAGTCGCATATGCCCTGTCGTACCTTATTTTCCAGTCAACGGCGATCAGTCTCTGCTTTCGGGTTTCATCTGCGGGAAAAGAAGTACATCCTGAATGCTTGGCTGGTTGGTCATGATCATGGCCAGACGGTCGATCCCTATCCCCAGTCCCGATGCCGGAGGCATTCCGTATTCAAGAGCCCTCAGAAAATCCTGGTCAATAAACATGGCTTCTTCATCACCTTTCTCTGAAAGCTTCAGCTGTTCGAGGAACCGTTCGCGCTGGTCGAGCGGATCATTCAGTTCTGAGTAGGCATTGCAAATTTCTTTTGCGTTTACGATGAGCTCAAACCGTTCGGTAAGTGCTGGATCAGAGCGGTGCTTCTTGCACAGGGGCGACATCTCAACCGGGTAGTCCATGATGAAGGTGGGCTGAAGCAGGTTTGGCTCTGCCTTTTCGCTGAAAATCCTGTCGATCAGCTTTCCTTTGCCCATGGATTTGTCGGTCTCGATATGCATGTCGCTGCATGCTTTTCTCAGCCGTTCTTCATTCATATCCGTAATGTCAATGCCGGCATACTTTCTGATTGCTTCCGCCATGGTCATCCTTTTAAAAGGTCGTGCAAAGTCGATGACCAGATTTCCATAAGGGATCCTGGCAGTGCCATGCAGGTCAAGGGCTACCTTTCCGATCATTTCCTCCACGAATTCCATCATCCATAAATAATCTTTGAAGGCGACATATATTTCCAATACCGTGAATTCAGGATTATGCATTCTGTCCATTCCTTCATTGCGGAAATCCTTTGAAAACTCATAGACTCCCCCAAAACCGCCAACTATAAGCCTCTTCAGGTACAGCTCATTGGCAATTCTCAGATACAACGGAATATCCAGTGAGTGATGATGGGTCATAAAGGGACGTGCAGCCGCACCTCCTGGAATTGGCTGTAAAACAGGCGTTTCCACTTCAAGATATCCCCTTGAGTTGAAAAGTTCCCTCAAAGAGTTGATCATCCGGGTTCTTTTAATAAAAATGTCGCGTGTGCCGGGATTTACGGCAAGGTCAACATAACGCTGACGGTACCTGAATTCCGGATCGGTGACAGCATCATATACAATGCCATCTTTTTCCTTGACTATGGGAAGTGGCTTCAGGGATTTCGCCAGCAATACAAGTTCTTTCACATGGATGGTTATTTCTCCCATCTGCGTGATAAAGACAAAACCTTTCACACCGATGAAGTCACCGATATCCAGCAGTTTTTTGAATAGGTTGTTATATAGGGTCTTATCTTCACCGGGACACAGGTCATCACGCCGCACATAGATCTGTATCCGGCCTGTTTCATCCTGAATCTCGGCAAAAGAAGCACTTCCCATGATCCGCCTGCTCATCAGCCTTCCTGCAATGCTTACCTGGCTGAAAGCATCCCGGTCACTGGGGTATTTTTTCCTTATTTCCGCTGCGGTGCTGGTTACAGGGAATTCAGCAGCAGGATAGGGATCAATGCCAAGTTTTCTGATTTCCTCCAGCGCTTTCCTGCGGATCAGTTCCTGTTCGCTTAATTCAACATGGCTCATACGACAGCTTAAAAAAAATTTCCGCAAAGATAGGGATTTTGCAATGCATTGTAAAACATGCTCCAGCAGACGGCAAATCCGGGATGCAAGGCGTCAGGCACTAAAAGAGGGTTGATTCGTACAGTGTATAAGTCAATATTTTTGTATTTTTACGATTGTAAGGCAACCAAAATCTCAGGGGCACGTTAATTCACCTTGCAGGGATCAGCCGTGATTGTTTGAACTGGAAAATCAATGTGTTTGACAGAATTGCACAAGCCAGCCTTCTGGTATGTCAATCCGATTAAGGGACTCCCAATTGGCGGGACTTGCCATTCCGGTATCAAAACCATACAGACATGACACTTCGCGAGCCGGTCGTTAATGCAGACCAGAGGAAGGAACGGAACATGCTGGTTCTGGTTTCTTTTGAGGCTTTTTTCATCGGAGCCTTCGTGGCACTGTTTCTGATAGGTTCACACGCGCTTTTCTTTCAGTCTCATTCCATTGACCAGCTTCCACAGGCACTGGTTATCTCCGGCATTTTTGGCGTTCTGTATTTTTCTCTATACACTTTTTTGTCGACCAGAATTTCGTTCAGGTATTTCGACCTGCTGAATTTAGCCGTGATCTTTATTCTGACCGGCATGCTTTATTATTTTTATGATAGTCTGGTTCAGTTCACTCTTTTTGATATCTCGCCACTGCTGCCGCTTACCCTGACCTTTCCTTTGATTTATCTTGTCTTTCTTACCTTCAACCACACTGTCAGAAACATTTATACACCTCTTCAAAACAGGAAATACAACCCATTTATTCAGGGTGCGCATTCATGGGGCATAATCCTGGCCAGTTTTACACTGGTGGGTATGTTGTATTTCGCATATTGGGATATTCTCAACATTCTGGCAGCCAGTGCCGTTTTCATTGGAATTGCCATGGCACTTCAGATAGCTGTCCTTTATTACAACCGGAAGGCGGGCGTTTTTCCAAAGCCTGCCAAATACACTTCCGGGTTGCATTCAAAATCCTATGAGCTTCTATATTCAAAGTTCACATTCATATTGCTGCTATTTGTTTTGGTTTCCAGCATCAGTGGCTTCATTTTTCATTTCAGTTTCATCGAGGAAATGTACCTGTATGATTCCAGTACAGTTGGAATGGCAAAGTTTCTTGGATTTCTTATCGGCACCATGTTCCTGTTTGTTTTCATGATAGAAAGGTTTCTTATCAGGAAAATTTTGTATCCCTACGATTCACCCTATAGCCTGGTGCTTATTCCGGTTGTACTTGCCATTTTTATTATAGTGTCGCTGATTGTGGATCTTCTTGCAGGACATTCGGCGGTTATCTCAAAGATCTCTTTCGGTTTGCTGATGGCCGCCATATTAAGGATAGGTTATGAAACAGCATTTCAGGTAATTGAATTGCCTTCCCTTCGTGTTCTCTTCAGGACCCTTGACCTGCGTTTTGCAGGCACCATTATTCAAAGGATGGAGGGATCATTTCGCATGGCTGCGCTGGCCTTGACAGGATGTTTGCTGTTGCCTCTGGTTGTCTTAAATCTAAACTCCAACCTGGTTCTTAATCTTCTTCTGCTGTTGATGATGGCCGCATGGCTGCCACTTGCCATCTTTCTGATCAAAAAATACCAGGATGCCCTCAGGGATACCATACGGAGACTCAAATCCAGCAAAAAGGCAATTGAACAGGAACTGCTCAATACAGATGAAAAAGTTCACGACCTTCTCAACAGCAGTAAACCCGGACAGGTTATCCATGCCTTGTCGCTCCTGGAAAAGCTTGAACCGCTGAAATTTGAACAGCATCTAATTTCGTTGCTTGAAACCGGACCCCAGGAGATCAGGCAGTATCTTCTTGAAAAAATAGAGGAAAACTCACTCCTGGTATCTTTACCCCAGCTGAAAAACATGATCGTTCAAAAGAGCAACCGGCAGTTTGGCGGATATCTCACCAAAATAATCAACCGTTTTCAGATCAAGCTGGCAACAGTCGTTTCACGGGAGTCAATTGAAAGACTTGTCAATTCAATGCATGCACCTGACCGCATGCTGGCTGCAGAGATTATCGGATCGACAGGGAATTCTGAGTTTGTCGATCTGTTACCGGTATTGTCACGCGATATAGAGCCGGATGTCAAATTTGCCGCTGTTAAAGCCATGGCAAGGGTTTCTCATGCAGATTACAGCTATATTCTCATTGGCTACCTGACCGCTCCGGGTTATTACCCATATGCATTCCAGGCCCTTGTCAACATAGGAGATCCGACACTCGCACATCTCGAACAGTCATTTCTGAGTCCTGATGCTGACAACACCTTATTGTCACGCATTGTCAGAATTTACGGCAAAATTGGAAGCCAGCAGGCCAATGAATTGCTCCTTGGAAAGATTGAAAACCAGAACAGGGTGATTACATACCAGGCGATGCTGGCCATGAGGGAATCAAAATTTCAGGCCACGCCAGGCAATATAAACAGGATACTGAACGACATGATCCGGCTGATCAACATCATGTCCTGGAACTTCGCCGCCTACACAAGCCTTGGCAGGTTAAAAAACTTTAATCTATTAAAGGATGCCCTTCAATCTGAAATTCAGGAAAACTACAACACACTGTATCATCTGCTGGCTCTGGCCTATAATCCAACCTCCATCGGTAATATTAAAAACCTCCTGATGGAAGGCAGTGATCTGGATATAAGCTTTGCCATTGAATTACTTGACCAGATCGTTCATGAAGATATCAAACAGGTTTTTTTCCCGGTTGTTGCCAATATTTCTCACCTGGAACGTTTCAAGCAACTGCAGTACTTTTTTCATGCGGAAAAAAGACAACCTGCCGAACTGATCAGCGAAATCATCACCCGTGATTTTAATTCCATATCACTGTATGTCAAAGCTTGTGCTATTTTCAACATGCTTGAAGTGGACAGGCAGCCTGTCAGCCAGGAACTGGTTTCCTGTGTATTTCATCCTGACAAGCTGATTCGGGAATCTGCTGCCTATGTCATTGAAAAGCTGGAACCCGGATATATGGATAGTGTTTATCCGCGCCTGGAAGCATCCATTCTGAATGAGATCAAGCTATCCCTATCTTCTGCAGACAACGGCTTCCCCTACCTGCTGCTTCACCGTATTCGCTTTCTGAAGCAGCACACGAGACTGGGCATCATGACCGAGGACGTCATTCTTGAAATTGCCAAAATGCTGGATGTGAATTTCCTGAATGCAGGTGATGAGTTTCTCATACGTCGCAACGACGTGCACTATGCTTTCATCATCATTTTCAGCGGGAAGATCCAGATCAAGATTTCTGACAGCAAAGCAATAACATTTGATAAAAATGATATAATTTACAGCGATATTTTAATTGAGGATACCACCTTTTCATTAAAAGCACTTACTGATCTGAAGTTCTTCAGCCTGGATCAGGAGGTCTTGAATTCCTTAATGTTTGACCATATTGATTTCAGGAGTTCTGTGCTTGGTTTGATTGAAGAATCGTAATGATTGGAAACATGGAGTATACCTACGATATCTATATCAGTTTTGCATCTCTGACAGGCACCGAAAACAAACAGTCAGCAGAATGGGCCGGAAAATTCTGTGAATTCCTTTGTCTCATCATGGAGCGTTTATACGGGAAAAGGCCTTCTGTTTTATCGCATGACAGGCTCATCAACATGCAAAATCTGCCCGGCGAGAACAACATGTCCATTTTTGCAAAGTCCGCTGTTTTTATTGTTATCCTGTCACCGGAATCACTTCAGTCTGCTGATTTCCTCAAAGAGCTTGAAGAGATACGGCAGGCTGCCAATTATACTCCCGGATCTGACACAAGCTGTCAGCGGATTTTTAAAGCCGTTACCATGCCGGTTTCACAGACCGAACAACCTGATTACCTGAAATCTGTACTTGGATATAATTTCTATGAGATTAACCGGTATAACAAGAAGGCAATACCGCTTCAATTCACTGATGAAAAGGGCAATACACAGAAATTGTGGTCAAGAATGGTTGATCTGGCTTACGATATCACTGCCTCTCTGACTGATCTGACAGGCAGATCATCAGAAAACGCGACCGGCAGGAACAAACCCTTTATTTTTCTTGCCGAAACCAGTTTTGATCAGGTCGAAAACAGGGACATGCTCAGACGGGAGTTGCAGCATCTTGGTTATAACATCCTGCCGCTGATTCCGATTACAGAAGAAGCTAACAGTGCGAAGCAGGAAATTGAGAAATACCTCAGCCAGTCTATTATGGCTATCCACATGCTGGGTGCCTGGTATGGTGATTTTATAAAAAATTCAAAGTATTCGCTGCTGGATTTTCAGATAAGAACAGTCAAGGATTATATTAACAACAACCCGAACATCACATCACCTGAACAGGTTATCTGGATACCCAGTGAGATCAAGCCAACCGATCAAAGGCAGTCGTTATACCTGAAAAGATTGAAGCGGGATGAGGCACAATACAAAACTGAGATCATTGAATCGCCCTTCGAAGTGTTTAAAACAGTGCTGAACAACAAACTAACGGAACTTACCAGTAATGTAATCAAACCGGTGTCAGAAAAGAATAAGCTGTACGTTATCTATGAAAAGGGGAAACAGGATAAGATCCTCAGATACCTTGATATAATGCGGCATAAAGGCTTCGAGGTAATCGAAACAGATTCATGGAATGGAGATTTCTACTCAATTTCCAGGCATATTCATAATTTACTGATAGCCGATGCCGTTCTGATTTATAAGGGAGATTCGACGACAGACTGGTTGAACAGTAAAATCAGAGACCTTGTCAAGGCTCCCGGATATGGTAAAAGCAAACCTTTCCGGGCCGTGGAGATCATTTCCTCCGAAAAGGCCGCCGACAAATCTCTCATTTTTCTGAAAAATGTGCCCCTGAACTGGGATGATGAGATAAGCAGCGATGTAGTCAATCATTTTTTAGAACAGCTGGTTAAAAAATGACAGAAAACCCGAACCGGTATATTAAGGCCGCCACCACAACACTTGCCAATCCATTCCCTGGCCTGCGGCCTTTCACAGTCGAAGAAAGCCATCTGTTTTTTGGTCGCGAAGGTCAGTGTGAGACAGTGCTCGAATATCTTGCGGTGAACCGCTTTGCAGCAGTAACCGGAGCCTCGGGAAGCGGCAAGTCATCGCTTATTTATTGTGGACTGATACCGGCTCTTTATGGCGGATTTATTGCCAATGCCGGTTCCAGATGGAAGATAATCACAGCACATCCTGGCAACAGTCCCGTCGAAAACCTTGCAGAGGCCATTGCAGTCAATGAAAAACCCGATCTCTCACCTCAGGATCTGGAGCTCAACAAACAAATCATCTATACTATATTAAGGCGGAGCTCTTTCGGACTTGTCAATGTCGTCAAACAGATTAAGCTTGCAGAAAAAGAAAACATTCTGCTTATTATCGACCAGTTCGAGGAACTGTTCCGTTTCAAGGAAAGCCGCAAAGACATTACTGTCGTCAATGAAACTGAAGCATACATCAAGCTTCTGGTGAATGCCATCAGCCAGAAAGACCAGCCCATTTATGTTGTGCTTACGATGCGTTCCGACTTTATTGGTGAATGCTCCCAGTTTCAGTCACTTACAAGGCTTATTAACCAGAGCAACTTCCTGATCCCCCAGATGACAAGAGACGACTTTAAGCAGGCAATAATCGGCCCTCTTGCCGTGGGAGGAGCAGAAATTGATCCCCAGCTGTTACAGCAGGTGCTTAATGCCATCGAAGATAAGACTGACCAGCTACCGGTATTGCAGCATGCCATGATGCGCACGTGGGAGTTCTGGTCACGTAACAATGAAACAAGGATGCCTCTCCGGATCCGCGATTACGAGGCAGCAGGGAAGATTGAGAATGCCTTGTCCATGCATGCCAACGAGGCTTTTGAAGAACTCGACGAAGAAGGCAAGGAAATATGCAAATCCATGTTCAAATGCCTGACCGAGAAGGGTGCTGACAACAAAGGCACACGACATCCGGCCACCGTAAAGCACATTGCTGAAATTGCCCAGGTACCCGATCAGAAAGTCATCGATACAGTCAATAAATTCAGGGCAAAAGGACGTTCTTTCATAACTCCGGGTGAGAATGTACCCATTGACAAAGATACGGTCATTGACATATCACATGAAAGTTTGATGCGGATTTGGGATAAACTGAAAAACTGGGTCGAAGAGGAGTTCTCATCCGTTCAGATGTACCTTAGGCTGGCTGAAGCTTCTTCTCTCTATCAAATTGGGAAAACAGGGCTCTGGAGACCTCCCGATCTTCATCTTGCCATCAACTGGAAGAAAACACAGAAACCCACTCTTGCATGGGCTAAAAAATATAACCCTGCGTTCGAGAAAGTAATGGTCTTCCTTGAGGCAAGCGAGAAGAAATACCTCCAGGAGGAACAGAACAAAGTTAGGCTGCAACGGATGGAGCTTAACAGAACACGTAAATTTGCCACTACCATGCTTCTTGCTGCAGTTGCCTTTCTGTTCATATCTGTTTGGGGCTTTCAGCAAAGAACAATGGCCATAAGACAGGCAAGAGTGGCGGAGGCAAACCGGGAAGAAGCCGAATTCAGAAAAAGAGAGTCTGACAGTCTCCGGGTGATCGCCCAGGGACAGGCAGACCTGGCCACCATCGAAGCTATGATCCAGAAAACAATAGCCGACTCAGCCGAACGTGAAAGCACGATTGCCCTGCTGCAGTCACAGATTTCCGAGCAGCAGCGAAGACTCGCCGACCAGCAGGCAGAAGCGGCAAGGCGTGAGAGCCAGGTTTTCCAGCAGGAAAAAGTGGCAGCCCAAAAAACTGCTGAACAGGCCCTTGCGGAAAAAGGAATCACCGAGCTTGAAAAAACCCTTGAGCTTCAGAAACGCATGCTTTCCACTGCCCAGAATCTGGCTATCAAAGCAAACCAGACTGAGGACAGAAACCTCAAGGCTCTGCTTGCCTACCAGGCTTACCTTTTCAACAGGGATTACAGCGGTGCAACTGACCCGCCGGATATATACGATGCATTGTATAAATCCCTGGGTGCCTTTAACGGGGATAATTATAACGGACTGACGGGACATGAAGGCGCAGTCAGGTCTGTTGTCTTTCTTCCTTCATCATCAGTTTTCTACAGCACCGGGGGCGAAGGTAAGGTGCTCAGGTGGGATCTGAACAGCAGTACCCGATCATACCGCACCATAATTGACAACACTTTTATTAACAAATCACTTGCCATCAGCCCCAACGGCCGCTGGCTTGCCAATGCAGGGAACACGGCCGGGATACAGCTGTTTAACCTCAACCAGGACAACACTCCCCCTGCCATCCTGGAAGGACATACCGGCTGGGTTGAAGTTCTTTGCTTCACCCCTGACAGCAGGGGTCTGTTTTCTGCAAGCACAGACCGTACCGTCATTTACTGGGATCTGATCAATAACACCAACACGGTTTTCACTGCCTTTACCAACACAAAGGTTACCAGCATGGCTGTCTCACCTGCCGGCAACTATCTTTTCACCGGAACAGATGACGGAAGGCTTATCAGGTGGAACATAAGTACCAAAGAGCAGACCGTCCTTTTCAATGCCCAGAACAACACAATCTATTCAATTGCTATCAATTCGACCGGTTCCAGGCTTGCTTTTGGTGACGTCAACGGTACGCTCAGGATCCTCGATGCAAGAACGAATGCCACCCTTCAGACCATTCTCGCTCATAACGCGCGCATACTGGATATAAAATTCAGTCCCAACGAGCAACAATTTGCCACTGCAAGCATGGACAGAACCGTGAAGCTGTGGGATGCCGGCAATCTCTCCGCTCAGCCTGTCACTATCAACAAGCACAGTGCATTCGTGTTTTCTGTCGCCTTCAGTCCCGATGGTCGTTACCTGGTTTCCTCAGGCGAGGTTCCAACCAACAGGAACCTCACAACCCTTTATTACTGGCCGACTCACGCAAGCTTTATGGCCGAACAGATCTGCGGAAAGGTCGAAAGAAACATGACGCAGCGTGAATGGGAAACCTATGTTGGAGATGTTGCTTATCAAAAAACCTGTCCAAATAAAGAATAAAAGAATGCCTACCTTGACAAAGAACAGCCGGAGCCCGAATATATTGGTGGGATCACACATTGCATTATTATTGATGTTTATTTCCTTTTCTCTTTCAGGACAGGACAATTGTTCCGGCAAACTTCTGGAAGCCCAGCAACTTTATGACCAGGGACTTATTGAAGAAATACCGCAAATGCTCACTCCCTGTATTGAAGAAGGGTTCACCAGGGCGCAGAAAATAGAAGCGTATAAACTGATCGTGCTTTCTTATCTTTTTGACAACGATCAGTTTGAAGCTGAAAGAACCATGGTGGAATTCCTGACAAAATACCCCGAATACGAGCTCATGCCCAACGATCCGGTCGAATTCGTCTATTTATTTGAGTCATACCGCACCACTTCTGTATTTTCAATAGGTCTGTCAGCAGGAATGAATATGAGCGATCCGCGGATCATTGAGCCTTTTTCTGTGTTCGATATG
>JAXDCR010000289.1:0-3227 GCA_034677845.1 Bacteroidales bacterium
AGTTTCTTGACAAATATTCCCGCACCCTGATTGAACAGATTGATGATCTTTCCTCCATAGCTTCCGAATTTTCAAATTTTGCCAAGATGCCCAAGGCCACACAGACCACCGTGAACCTGGCAGACACCATCCGGTCAACCCTGAACCTGTTCTCTAATATCGAGCGGGTAGAAATTCTTTTCCTCCCGGTGCTGGAAAATGCAATTGTTTATGCGGACAAGGAACAGCTTTCACGGGCTTTCCTCAACCTGATCAAAAATGCCATCCAGTCCATTCCGGAAGGGCAGGACGGCATCGTACGGATTGGCATGGAGACATACGGTAAATCTGTAAGGGTGAGTTTTGAGGACAACGGGAAAGGTATCCCTGAAGATGTTGAAAGCAAACTTTTCACGCACAGTTTTACCACCAAGTCGGCTGGAATGGGACTGGGCCTGATCATTACAAAGAACATTATTGAATCCTTTCAGGGGAACATTACGTTTAAAACAAAAGTGAACGAAGGCACGACTTTTTTTGTTGACTTGCCCCTGTATGACACGGACACGCAGGATGACATATCCTGAAGGATCTGCCTGGTTTCCGATGACCGGAACCTGAGAGGCGGAAAGGATGAGCGACAACGAATAATACGTGCCGTATTTTAAACAATAACCTTGGTCAATTTGATTGGTGACAGAAAAGACTTTCTGACGGCGACAGGACTCATCATCCTGAATTCATTGCTCGCCTGCCTTTCAGGTAATGCACAGGAACTGGTGATCTCAGGCACAGTCAACCATTATCTGCAGGTTGATTCGGTGCTGCCTGACCGGGTCAGGGTTGTGGAAACCGCTGAACTTTCGCACTTCAGGGCCGGAGATAAAGTGCTGATGATCCAGATGACCGGAGGGGAGGTATATGATGGCCCTAACTTCAAGACAACCTGGAGCTACTACCAGAAGACTTTTAACCATGCGGGCAGTTACGAGGTGCTGCAGGTGGATGACATAACCGAATCAGGAGGCCGCAAGTTTATCATCTTCACGGACAATCTTTCCAACATATATGACCCCGGTGAAAAAATACAACTGGTATCTTTTGTTGAATCAGGGACGGTAAAAGTGGGGGGACCGGTAACGGCGAAACAGTGGGACGGACTGACAGGGGGCATCGTTGCCATCATGGCATCGGACACCATAAAATTTTTTGCCAGTATTGATGTCAGCGGTATGGGTTTCCGCGGCGGGACAGTCCCTCCAGAAGATTATACCTCAGGGTGCAGAAAGGACCTGAGCATCTCCGTGCTCGACACGCTTTACTTTCTTCCGTCTGATCTCAGCCGTTCAGGCAACAAGGGAGAAGGACTGATGACAGTCAAATGGCCTTACACAAAAGGCAGCGGCTTTGCCTTGAACGGGGGCGGAGCGGGTAACGGACTGTATTCCGGCGGTGCCGGTGGAGGCAACTACACAGCGGGAGGCGCCGGAGGAGCCCAGTCATCTTTATGTACAGATGACCTGATACAGGCCTGGGGAGGTCTCGGATGCAGGATCCTGTATGAGGGGCGCAGGATCACCATGGGAGGCGGCGGCGGCACAGGCGTCAGGAATGCGGCGGAGGGCAGAACGGCCTCCAACGGAGGCAACGGTGGCGGTATCGTGATCCTTATCACGGAAACCATCATCGGGAACGGCCAGAGCATACTGGCAAACGGCCAGTCTGCGGAATCTGCCACCGGCAGCGGGGGCGGAGGAGGCGCAGGCGGCACCGTCGTGCTGGATGTCTCCGCTTATTCAGGTTCCCTGAATATCCAGGCAAGAGGAGGTAACGGAGGTTCCACTGGTGCCAGCTGCACCGGTTCTGGAGGCGGTGGCAGCGGTGGAGTTGTCTGGCATTCAGGAAGCAGCCTCACCGGAATCACAACCGACCTGTCTGCCGGGGTTCAGGGTTCCGTGTCGGGCGGGTGTGCAGCTCATACCGGAAGCCCCGGCACAGAAGGCGTTCTGCTCAATTACCTTCTGATGCCTCTTAACGGCTTTTTATTCAATACGATACGGAACAATGACACCATATGCGCCGGTCAGGTCCCTGACCTTCTTAAAGCCAGCAGGCCGAAAGGCGGAGACGGAATCTATTCATATAGCTGGGAGCAGAGCAGCGACATGGCCATATGGACAGAGGCATCGGGCACCGCAACACTCACCGGCTTCCAGGCCGGCAGTCTGATGGAAAACCTCTACCTGAGAAGGATAGTCATGTCAGATACCATTACCGACACCAGCCGGGTGGCGCATATATACGTTTATCCGTCTATAGGCAACAATTTAATAGGTGAAACGGATACGCTGTGCTTCAACGGCCAGGCCCCGCTGCTGACAGGCTTTTTGCCTTCAGGGGGCAATGGCATATACAACTACCAGTGGCAGGTGAGCACGGACCAGCTGACCTGGAATAATGCCGGAAACCCTGAAAACGCCAATTTTCCCTTTGATCCGGGGGTGCTTCAGAAGACCAGCCTTTACAGACGCCTCGTCACTTCCGCCGGTTATTGCACTGATACGAGCAACCTGGTCACAATGACCGTACTGCCTTCCATATCAGGGAATACTTTTGTCACACCTGACACAGTCATCTGCGAGAACAGGGGACCAGGCTTGCTGAATGCCGCAGAACCATCCGGAGGTGATGGCATATATGCCTACAAATGGCAGCAAAGGACATTGCTGAGCGGGTGGCAGGATATAAGCGGAAGTGCGCTGATGCGTTATAATCCCGGCATCCTGCAGGAAACGACCCTTTACAGAAGAATAGTGTTTTCGGGTAATGACGATGCCTGCATCGATACATCCGGGGCCATTAAAACAATCAACGTGCTGCCTTCCATCACAAACAACATGCTCGAAAGTGATTCGGACCGTTACTGCGCAGGCGATATTCCGCTTGAGGTAAGGGGACTTGCACCGGAAGGGGGAGATGGTGCCGGCAGTTACCAATACCTGTGGCAGCTGTGGACAGACGGACAGTGGGAGGTAATGGCAGGTGAAACGGCACAGCATTACATACCGGCTGAAAGAGTTCATGCGGACAGGCAGCTCAGAAGAATAGTCAAATCCGGATCCTTTGATGCCTGCGTTGACACTTCGGCCGCTTTACGGCTATCTGTCGTGGCGGCCATAATAAAAGAAACGGGACAGGAAGACCAGCACATCTGCCAGCACACTCAGGCCCAGCCGCTGGCGGGAGCA
>JAXDCR010000290.1:0-5872 GCA_034677845.1 Bacteroidales bacterium
AAAGGGGCAATGATTCATTGCCCCACACCCTAACTTATAAACCTAAAAATTAACCTAATTGATGCCTTTGATTGTTTTCACCTGTACTATTATGACACTTCAGCAGGTCTTTTCACGTAATGGTAAAAATGATCTGCCGGCCGGTCGCATTGATTTTAACAACATTTTGACCGGTAATTTGTTATAAAAAGAAAAAGTTTATAAACCTTTTATAATTAATTTGAGCAAGATGTGAAAATGGAACAAAATTTGTTCCGATATTTACATATAATTATTTGTCATGCAGATCCATTATGATTTTTTTCGAACTGAGAACACCCTTCGCCCCGAAAAGGGAAAGGTGCTGATCTCAGAACCATTTCTGATGGATAATTATTTCAGACGCTCCATTGTGCTGATAACCGAGCACACTGACGAAGGTACAGTGGGGTTTGTCCTGAACAAACCCGTACACCTTAAAATCGGTGAAGTCATGCATGACCTGCCCGGCATTGATACAAACATATCCCTCGGAGGTCCCGTGCAGACCAACACGCTTCATTATATCCATACCCTCGGTGATATAATCCCCAACAGCATGCAGGTGCTTGAAAACATTTACTGGGGAGGCGACTTTGAAGCTGTCAAGCAATTGATGGAATCAGGCAAGCTTCACATGGAAAACATACGGTTTTTCCTCGGTTACAGCGGTTGGCAGTCAAACCAGCTTAACAATGAACTGGAAGAGAACTCATGGATCGTGACGACCATGAGCCCCCAGGAGATTATGTCTCCCATGAACAAATATTTCTGGAACAAGGCGGTTAACCGCCTGGGTAAGAAATACCGCATGTGGGCTAATTTTCCGGAGAATCCGCAAATGAACTGAAATACTTTCCTGCATCCTTATTGGTTCAGGAGCTTTTACCGAAAGCCAGCGCATTCAGCCGGCGGACCAGTTCCAGTGATATTTTCTTGTAGTATCTCTTTTTCCGGTAAGCTCCGACCCATTGAATTCCCTTTATGTCATGGGCAAGGAAGACTTCATCGGCCTCATCCAGTGAGGAGGGTGATAAGCTGCACTGGTCATTCATCCTTAAACCTGCCTCACCGGCAATTTGTATGACAATTTGTCGCATCACGCCGGGGGCACATCCCTGATTCAAGTCCGGTGTGAAAAGGGCATTGTCCCTGACAAGGAACAGACTGGCACAGGGTGTTTCGGCCAGTTTGCGCTCACCGTTCAGAAGGATACAGGTGTCAAGACGATTATCGACTGCATATTGCCCCGCGATCCTGTACAGGTATGAACGGGCGCACCGCACAGGCAGCAGCAGCTCATCGGCGACAGTGATCGCCGGGAACAGATCCACGGTCAGTCCCTTCTCATTCAGCACATACCGGTCACAGTCAACCCGGCAGCTTTCAATCAGAAAGGAGGCATTCCCCCTTGTCAGATCCTGACCTTCCGCAGAAGGTATAAAAACAACAAGTCGTATGCAGGCTCCCAAATACAACCGGTTCTTAATCAGCAATCCCTTTATCAGTTCGCTGATAATTTGCCTGCTGAATCCGGGAGGGTCAGCAAGGGAGAGCACGGCCATGGCATCTCTCAGCCGGTTCATATGGAGGTCGATGAACTTCACCTGCAGGGCAAAGGCATGCATGTCCTCGTATGGTGCGGGATGAAGGCCTGCTGACCTGTAATAGCCGATCAGTGCCGGGTCGTCTCCGTGAAAGTAGCTGCCGCCGACACATATATAGGGCACCTGTCTCATTGGTTTGGTCACCCGGATTATTCAGAATGAAAAATTTAGCAGCTTTTCCACAAAATGCTTGATCAGTGTGACATTGATGAAAAGCGGGAAAACAAAACCAAAGACTGCCCCGGCCAGGTGAGCTTCATGATTTACATTATTGGTGCCGCGCCTGCTCATGACATGTGAATACAGCAGGTAGATAACACCCATGACGATGCCGGGGACAGGCAGGATTCCGTAAAAATATATCATTTCCCAGGGATTGAAGAATATATAGAAGAAGATGACCGCCGATACTGCCCCTGATGCCCCAACAGCATTGTACCACGCATTGTCGCGCTGCCTGATAAGGGTTAAGAGGCTTGCAACCATAATGGCGGCAAGATAAAATAAAACAAAAATCATGCGGTACCAGACCTGCAGTGCGGCAGGCAGAACAGACCTGAGTATCGCTTCAACCGTGGGGCCAAAGAAAAACAGCACAAGCATGTTCACGATCAGGTGTGTCCAGTTCGCATGAACAAATCCATGCGTCACCAGCCGGTACATCTCTTTCCGGTGATACACCTGGTAAGCATTGAACTGCAGTTTAGAAAACCACTCCCGGTGATTAAAGGCCTGGATGGAAACCAGTGCCGTCAAGGCTATCAGAATATATGTCATATGGTGGCATGCAACTCCGCCAGTCAGTGGAGAATTTTGTATATCAGTTCCTTCAGAAGTTCCTCATCAGGTGCCACATTGCCTACTCCCTTTGATCTGATGTCGCACTCCCGCAGGTAGGTGATCACCTGCCTTGCTCTGGCAGCGGAAAAACGCTGTGAAGCCCTCTGGTATTCGGTTAAAAAGAATGCATTGATGCCAAGTTCCCTGCACAGATTTTCACGTGACCTGTCAGCAGCTTCATGGTAAAGCAGCACCTTCGTGAAAAAATAGAACAGGGTTGTCAAAGTGAGGGTCAGCGGGTTCTTGGCGGGATTCTTTCCGAAGTACCGAATGATCCGGTTGGCTTTCAGTGCATCATTGGCCACCAGGGCCCTGGTGAGCTCGAAATTGTTGTATTCCCTGCTTATCCCGATATATTTTTCGATCAGCTCACAGTTTATCGATTTGCTCTCCCCCGGTAATAGCTGGAGCAATTTTTCCAGCTCATTGACGATCCTGCCAAGATCGTTACCCAGAAAATCCACCAGCAGGCTGGCGGCCTTTGCATCGATCAGGTTCCCCCTTTCACGGAGATAAGAGATTATCCAGTCTGGCACCTTGTCATCTCTCAGCCTGTTCGATTCGAAAAGGACAGCCTTTTCATTCAGCAAACCGGCCAGTCTGGTACGTTTGTCAATTTTTTTATATTTATAACAGAACACGAGAATTGTCGTGGGCATGGGTCTGGAAAGGTAGGTCTCGAGTGGCTCCAGCTTTCTGATCATCTGGGCCTCCTTGACAATAATCACCTGAAAGGCGGCGACCATCGGAAACCGTCGTGCCAGGGCTATTATGTTTTCCATGTCGGTGTCCTTTCCGTACAACACCTGCTGGTCGAACATTTTTTCTTCTGCGCTCAGCACATTATTTTCAAGGTAGTCTGAGAGGCGGTCAATGAAATAGGCCTCTTCACCCATCAGAAAATAAACCGGCCTGTATTTTTTTTCTTTAAGATCGTTGTAAAGACTGGCAAATGTCATTATCTTGAACTGGTAAAATTTGCCGGTCAGACTTTCCAACCGGACACTCAAAACAATTCCCGGATGCAAAGCCTAAATTTACCAACATATTTCTTCAGGATAAAAGAGGTTAAGGGGAAAAAATATATTTTTGATGAAATCAGACGCAGGTTTGTGCTTCTGAGTCCCGAAGAATGGGTCAGACAGCATATGGTCCGCTTTCTCACCACCGAAAAGAATTTTCCCAGGCAGCTGATATCAATTGAAAAAGGATTTCATTACAACCGGCTGGCAAAACGATATGACCTGCTTGTTTACAGCCGGACAGGAAATCCGCTGATGATCGTCGAATGCAAAGCTCCGGGCGTGGAAATCGGCCAGAAGGTTTTTGATCAGGCATCGCGTTACAACATCACTTACCAGGCAGACTATCTTCTTGTTACAAACGGCAACAAGCATTATTGCTGCCACATCAGGCAGGACAGAAAAGGATATGAGTTCCTCAGGGATATTCCTTTATACGGTGAGCTTGTCTGAGCCTACTTTACATCAACGGGATTGATCAGCTGAAGCATATATTCATCGGTGTATTTTCGGGGAGTCTTGATCCAGTCCTTCTTCGTGCCGGTTATGATGAAGCCGTTTTTTCTGAACAGTTTCAGGCTGTCGGCGTTGTCAGTGGCAATGTTGCAGTAAAGCTGATGCAGCTGGAGCTTCAGAAAGCAATACGAAATAAATTTTCTGAGTGCCAGGGAGGCATAACCCTTCTGACGGTCAGTCTTATCGCCGATCAGGATGCCAACCCCGGCACGGTTATGATACGGATCAAAATCAAAAAGTTCAATGGTGCCCACGGGCCTGAATTTTTTTTGTCTGCCGGTGCGCACCTCAATGATCAGTCTCATCTGCCTGACCTGGTAAATGTCAAGGTGTGAGTTTTCAATGTACTTTTCCAGCAGGTATCTGGAATAGGGTGTGTATGTATTGCTGACGTGCCAGATCTCGGGGTCATTTTCCCATTTGTAAAGAAGATCAATGTCGGCAGGTTCCAGGGCTCTTAATCCCAGTTCATATTCAGCATATTTTTCCTTGTCAGGCATACCATGCACGATAATCGGATAAAAGGGAGCTATTCTTGTTGAGGATGCTGTAAGGGCAGGTTGGACCTAATGCTTGCCCGGTAAATATCCTCCCCTGTGACACCGCTGCTGTTGATCTTTGAAAAGAATCCTGTCGTTCCGCCATCGATGGCTGTAAAACCCGTATTGTCACCGGTGTCATTCAGCGGATATCCGGCATTGACCGGCTTATCCCACCGGTTGCCGATCTTGTTTGAAAAGAAGATGTCGTAGCCCCCCATGCTTTCATGACCCCTTGAGCTGAAATACAGTGTGTTGCCATCATTGGTCAGGCAGGGGTCTTTCTCATCAAAGGGTGTGTTGACAGTCCTGCCAAGGTTTCGCACTTTACCCCACTTGCCCTCCGGGGTCTTTATGCATACGTAAAGGTCACTTCCGCCCTCTCCTCCCCTGCGGAAACTGGAGAAATAAAGGGCGGTGCCCGAAGGGGACAGGAAAGCAGAGGTCTCGTCCCTGGCTGAATTTACCCTGCCTCTCAGCTTTTCTGCTTTTGTCCAGGTGTTGCCTGTTTTGTAGGAAACATACAGGTCCCTGTTGACCGGATCATCCCTGACAAGAAACATTGCTGACCCGTCGGATGAAAGACAGGTGGGATAAAGGTCTCCGTCTGATCCAATGGCAGGATTCAGGTTCTCAGGCTCACTCCATTTTCCCTCTGTCAGGGTTGTCAGGTATATGGCGTCATAAAAACGCAGCTTTCTCACAAAAACCAGCGTGCTGCCGTCGGCTGACACAGCGGCGCCGATTTCCGGCATGGTTGTGTTGATGGTGCTGTCAAGCCACTCCACGGTCAGTTTAACCGGATTGTCACGAATCACCCTGGCACGCTCACAGGACTGTATCTCATTGTCAACGATGGCCTGGTTGTAATTGCCATAATAATAAGGTGAGCTGACAAATGTGTCATAAGCTTTCAGGGCTTCATCCAGCCGGTTGTCAAAACGGTAGGCATTCCCCAGGTAAAAAAAGGCATGCAACGGGGCGCTGGTTTCATTAAAGTCCTTTCCCCTGTATTTCTTTTTCGGAACGGTGTTTATTACGGCCTTCTCAAAAAAGGGTACTGCCAGGCGCTCACTTCCTGCCATATTCAGGTAACACTCCCCAAGCCTGAAATTAAAGTGCGCGTGATCCGGATACAATGCCACCAGCTGTTTGAAATAATATGCTGCTTCCCCGTAATCACCCCTTGCATAAAAAAACTCAGCCTCATCAAAGATCTCGCGGGGACTAACGGCAGGTTGCGCAGGAAGCCGTATGACTGTCAGAAAGAAGCATGTCATTATGATGATATACCTGTGCATATTGTTTTTATCCCTCGTGTTTGATTTCA
>JAXDCR010000291.1:0-13009 GCA_034677845.1 Bacteroidales bacterium
TTGTAAATCCTGTAATACTGCTGGATCTTCATACGTGCATGGTAAAGGCTTTCCAGCCAGTGGCGGTTAATCAGTTCTCTTTCAATATTGCTGTGAAAAGACTCAATGAATGCATTTTCCTCAGGGGTAGCAACATGAGTAAATTCCTGGGCTATTTTCATCTGTTTAAGGAAGTCTCTTACGTTATGTGCCAGAAATTGACTTCCATTGTCATTGCGGATAATGATGCCCTCTGTATTAATGCCTTGTAATATGCCGTCCAGCAGTAAGATCACATCATGCTTTTTTATGTTGTATTTGAGGGTAAAACCCAGGGCAAATCTGCTGCAGACATCCAGCACTGTTAAAAGATATGCAAATCTGTCTTCCTGGTTTATATAGATGTATTTTATATCCATGACAAGGTATTGCAGAGGTTTTTGGGCATCAATACACCGGTATTGTACAAACTGCCTGTTGCCCCTGGTTTTTATCCTGTTTCTTATCAAGAGTAAATTGGCCTGGTTCATCAGCCGGTATACTTTCTTCTTGTTGATAACATAACCCATGTCATGCAGTTGCCAGGTAACTTTTTCATACCCGTAAAAATCCAGATCACCGGTCAGTATATGCTTTATTTCCTGCATCACATATTCATTTGTAACCTGGCTCCCATCAGTTTTAAAAGTAAAGGTGCTGGCTTTGATGCCTTTGGTACCTGTTCGTGGCTTATAATACCAGCTGCTGCGGCAATATCCGATCCAAAAGAGCAGCAGGTAAACGGCTACTTTTTGCTGATAGGCATGAAATACTACCTTTTTAACTTCTTTAGAAGTTGAGTTTTTTTAAAAGTTCAGTTTTAACTTCAAGCTCCAGGGCTTGCATGGCAATGATTTTCTTTAACCGGGCATTTTCTTTCTCCAGTTCTTTTACTGCGGGATCAACCCTGTAATATTGCGGCTGCAATCCATCAATACCACGGCTGTTAAATTTATCCTTCCAGCGATAAAACAAGCTTTGTGCAATATCATGCTTGCGACAGGTGGCAAGCATGCCATTTTCCTCTGCCTCACGCAGAATCTGCATCTTTTGCTCAACCGTAAAAACCCTTTTCTCTTTCATGCTCCCTAAATTAATTTGTTAGACAATTTTCTCTTAATTTGCTATTAGAAATTTTGTCCAACCTTTTAGGGGGCTGATTCAATTGGCGGCAGTAGCAATGTAGTTCACCGGACGAAAATATCTTTCCTCTCTATCCAGACAACCTATCTGAGAAGACAATGTACTGGCCGGAAAGGCAGCGGATCAGCCTTCTGATAAACCCGGGGCAGGGGCAGATACGGTGACATAACCGTTTGTCTGGTGTATCACCGTAATTGTCAGAATTTTCTTAATATTGTATATCAAATAAAATTCTTCCCTATGGAAAATAAATCTTACCGTCTGACAGCATTAAGCATAGTTCTGTCTGCCGGCATGCTGGCACTGCTGTCGGGCTGCTCCGTCAAAAAATGGAGCGAGACAGAATCAGGCACCATCAGGACAGTAACCAACAAAAAGGGCCGGACCCTTGGCTATTCGGCAACTTCAGGCGTTACCCTTATCACCGACAAGGGTTATGCCTTTAAAGATCTGAACAGGAACGGAACACTTGACGTGTATGAGGACTGGCGGCTGACGGCTGATGAACGCGCGGCTGACCTGGCCTCAAAGCTGTCCATAGAAGAGATTGCGGGACTGATGCTGTACAGCGCGCACCAGGCAATTCCATCGGCCGGCGGCGGCAGGTTCGGCTCAGCAACTTACAACGGTAAGCCCTTTGCTGAAAGCGGCGCTCTTGCCTCAGATCTGACTGACCAGCAGATCGATTTCCTGACAAATGACAACCTGAGACATGTGCTGATCACGACCGTTGAAAGTCCCGAGGTTGCCGCCACCTGGAACAACAACGTGCAGGCCCTCTGTGAGAGCATCGGCTTCGGCATCCCGGCCAACAACAGTTCCGATCCGAGGCACGGCACAACCGCAACCGCTGAGTTCAATGCAGGTGCAGGCGGAAGGATTTCCATGTGGCCCGGCTCACTGGGCATGGCCGCCACTTTCGACCCCGACATCGTCAGGCAGTTCGGTGACATTGCCGCCACTGAATACAGGGCACTGGGAATCACAACCGCCCTTTCCCCGCAGATTGACCTGGCCACAGATCCCAGATGGGGAAGGGTGGGCGGCACTTTCGGCGAAGATTCGAGGCTCGCCGCTGATATGGCACGGGCATATGTCGACGGTTTCCAGACTTCCGAGGCCGGATCGGCCATAGAAGGCGGATGGGGATTCAACAGCGTGAATGCCATGGCCAAGCATTGGCCGGGCGGAGGAACAGGTGAAGGTGGCAGGGACGCCCATTATGCCTATGGCAAATATGCCGTATACCCGGGGAATAACTTCGACGAACACCTGATCTCTTTCACCGAAGGAGCTTTCAAACTGGAAGGCGGAACGGGGATGGCATCTGCCATTATGCCTTATTATACGATTTCTTTCAACCAGGATACCCTTTACAAAGAGAACGTAGGCAACTCTTACAGCAAATATATTATCAATGACCTGCTCAGAGGGAAATACGGATTTGAAGGGGTAGTATGCACTGACTGGGGCATCACCGGAGAAACCAAAACAATCAGCGGCTTCGAGTCGCGTCCCTGGGGTGTCGAAAGCCTGACCACCGCTCAGAAACATTATAAAATAATCATGGCAGGTGTCGACCAGTTTGGCGGCAACAATGATGCGGGGCCCATCATTGAAGCGTATAACCTGGGTGTGGCCGAGCTGGGAGAAGAAGCCATGCGGAGCCGGATGGAACAATCTGCCGTAAGGCTTCTCAGGAATATTTTCAGGGTCGGCCTGTTTGAAAATCCCTACCTTGACGCGGAAACTACCAAAAGTATCGTTGGCAAGCCCGAATACATGGCCGCCGGTTATGAAGCCCAGCTCAGGTCTGTGGTCATGCTGAAGAACAAGGGCGGAGTACTTCCCCTGGAGAAGAATATAAAGGTCTATATCCCCAAAAGGTACAGCCCGCCTGCCCAGAGTATGTTCGGGGGAGCTGCTGCCGAAGGCAGCTGGGACTATCCGGTGAACCCCGATCTTGTCAGCAAATATTTTTCTGTGACGGACAATCCCGACAGCGCCGACGCTGCCCTGGTATTCATCAGCAGCCCCTCTGCCGGCAGCGGCTACAGCACGGCAGATGCCCAAAAGGGAGGCAACGGGTACGTTCCCATGGTGCTTCAGTACGGGACCTATAAGGCAGTCTACGCAAGGGACCCCAGCATTGCCGGAGGAGATCCGCTTGAGAAATTTACCAACCGCACGTACAGGGGAAAGACCATAACAGCATCCAATGCAACGGACCTCGCGCTGGTCCTCGATACCTACGGTAAAATGAAAGGCAAACCGGTCATCGTGTGTATAAGCATGTCAAACCCGATGGTCTTTTCGGAATTTGAAAATAAGACGGATGCCATCCTCGTCAGCTTCGGCGTGCAGCACCAGGCGCTTCTGGATATCCTTTCAGGGGCAGCCGAACCACAGGGTTTGTTGCCCATGCAAATGCCTGCCAGCATGAAGGTCGTTGAAGAACAGGCCGAAGATGTTGCACATGACATGGAATGCCACGTCGACAGCGAAGGCAACAGTTATGACTTCGCCTTTGGCCTGAACTGGTCAGGAGTTATCAGCGACGAACGGACTGCCAGGTACAAAAGATAAATAACGGTTTAACCTTAATTTTAATAACAATCACCATGATAAACGAACGCTTTGTCGCCTATATCGAAAACAGTATCAAGAAAAACTGGAATATAAGCGCGCTCTCTGATTACAGGGGAGAAAGCTTCACCTATGCTGAGATTGCCGACCATATCCTCAGGTTTCACCTGTTGTTCGATCGCATGGGAATAGCAAAAGGCGATAAAATAGCACTGGTTGGTAAAAATTCAAGCCGGTGGGCGATCATTTACCTGGCCGTGACATCCTATGGGGCTGTCATCGTGCCGATACTTCCCGATTTCATGCCGGAGGACATACAAACCATCATAAACCACTCGGATTCAACCCTGCTGTTTTGCTCTGATGCCATTTATCAGACACTGGAACAAGCTAAACTTGTGAATATCACCGGGGTTATTTCGCTAAACAACTTTGAGCCTGTATATCCCGAAAAGGGAAAGCTGAAGGAAGTTTTTGATGAGCTGGAAGTCATCTTTGCGAAGAATTATCCGGAGGGACTGAATCCTGAAATATTCTCATTGCCGGAGGTCTCAAATGAAGAGCTGGCAGTCATCAGCTACACATCGGGAACCACAGGTTTTTCAAAGGGTGTCATGTTACAGCACAACAGCCTGGCTGCCAACGTGAGGTATGCACAAAACCACATGCCGCTGAAAGCAGGTGATCCGATCGTATCGTTCCTTCCCCTGGCCCATACCTACGGATGCGCCTTCGAGTTCCTGTTCCCCTTTTCAATAGGCTGTCATGTGACAATCCTGACAAAAACCCCTTCTCCTCAGATAATCGTGCAGGCATTCCAGGAAATAAGGCCAAGGTTGATTCTTTCGGTTCCCCTGGTCATTGAAAAAATCTATAAGTCAAAGATCATTCCCGTCGTCAGCAAAAAAAGCATGAAGCTCCTTCTGAAGGTGCCTCTTGTCAACAAGCTTCTTCACAGCAAGATCAGGAAGACACTCATGCAATCTTTCGGAAACAACTTTACGGAAATTGTCATCGGCGGTGCTGCTTTCAATCCTGAAGCAGAGGCCTTTTTCAGGAAAATCGGATTTCCTTTCGCCGTTGGTTACGGGATGACCGAATGCGGACCCCTGATCAGCTATGCCCCGTGGTATGAAAACAAGCTGGGAGCTTCAGGTCGTTCCGTCGATACGCTCGAAGTAAGGATAGATTCACCTGACCCTGCCAGGACTGTGGGAGAGATCATCCTGAGAGGAGAAAATGTGATGGTCGGCTACTACAAGAATGAAAAAGCCACTTCCGACATAATCGACAAGGATGGGTGGCTGCATACAGGTGACCTGGGTGTCATTGACAAGGACGGATTCATATTCATCAAAGGCAGAAGCAAGAGCCTTATACTGGGGGCCAGCGGCAGGAACGTTTACCCAGAGGAAATAGAGGCCGTCATCAACAATAAGCAATATGTGAGTGAGTCTGTTGTTGTTCAGCGCGGGGAAAAGATAATTGCCCTCGTCAATCCCGATAAGGATGCCATGGCAAGGGACAATCTGTCAAAAGGCGACCTGCATAAAATACTTGAACAGTACCGCAAGGAAATCAACGCCAGCATACCTGCTTACATGAATGTATCAAAATTTGAAATACACGAGGAGGAGTTCGTTAAGACACCCAAAAGAAGCATTAAGAGGTATTTGTACAAGTAGGCCGGTCACTGCTCTTTTCCCCTGGCAAGGGATGCAAATACGCCGGCAAAGCAAAGCAGGGCAAATATGACAAAGATGACCCTGACGCTTTGCATAAAGGGCAGGGAGTTAAGGGGGCTGATGCTGGCATTTCCGACAAAAGCGTTGATGGACATGGCAGCAATGGCCATGCTGAACATCTGTCCCGTCACTCTCATTGTCCCCAGCGTGGCCGACGCAATGCCCAGATATTTCTTCTGTACCGAGCTCATAACCGAATTCGTGTTTGGTGAGGAGAACATCCCGAACCCCAGACCCAGAACCAGCAAAGCTCCTATAAGGTAAGTATCTGAAGAATCAGCCTTCAGGAAGATCAACCATGCAAGTCCCCCCACGATTATCCCCATTCCCATGGAAGCCAGTATGCGGCAGTCGATCCGGTCTGACAGCCGTCCCGACACGATGGAAACAAGGGCCATGACAACCGGCTGGGTCATCAGCAACAATCCAGCATCGCTGGGGGATAGGCCCCGTACATTCTGCAGGTACAGGCTCAGCACAAAAGAAATGGCAAAGGTGGCAGCATAGTTGATCAACGCGGCAAGGTTTGAGAAAGCAAATATCCGGTTGTCACTGAAAAGTTTTATTTCAAGGATCGGAAATGTAAGTCGACTTTCATACATGATGAAAAGGATCATGCCTGCCAGACCCCCTGCCGTCAGGAACATAGCCGGTTTTCCCGGCAGGTCTGAGAAACCGTACATCATCGCTGACATGGTTACCAGGTAAAGAAGTGAACCTTTCCAGTCAAAACTGTCGTTTCTGGCCTCCGCCCATTCTCCCCTGACTCCGTATAATATGCCACCGATCACGAATATGCCTGCAGCAGCGTTTATGTAAAAAATGCTTCTCCAGCTGACGAGTTCAGTCAGCAGTCCCCCTACCAGCGGTGCCACCGAAATGCCCACATAAACCGTCATCGTGTTAAGTCCGATTATCCTTCCCCTTATTTCAGGAGGAAAGGCTGAAACAATAAGTGCCATGCTTGAACTCAGCATCATGGCACTGCCTATGCCCTGCAGAAATCTGGAGACAATCAGTGTCCAGCCTGAATGCGACAGGGCACAAAGAAGCGTCGTCAGCACAAAGAAAATATTACCCATAAGGAGCATTTTCCTCCTACCCACTATGTCTGCCAGCTTGCCGAAGGGAACAAGCATTATGGCTGAAGACAGCAAAAAGGCCATGGCTATCCAGCTCAGCGCCACTGCATTCATCGACAGCTCCTTTCCGATGGTCGGCAGTGCCAGGTTAACCGCCGAACCCATAAAGGGATTGAAGAACGAGGAAACCATGACTACGGCCAGCAGCATGCCACGGCTTACTTTTTCCCTGACCTCGGTGTGAATCATGGGCCTAAATTATTAAAAGGCTTTGGAAAAACACAAGTTGTTGGTTCATACATGAGGACACATGGCATTCTTATTCAGCTTAACTCGGAGATCCTTTTCAGCTTTTCCTCATGGATGATTTCGATATGAGGACCTGAAATACGGATGATACCGTCTTTGCGGAGGTCAGACAGCGAACGGATCACATTTTCTGCTGTCATACCAATGTATTCGGCAATTTCTTTCCGTGATACCGGAAGGTCAAATGAGTTGCTTTTGTATATCTTTTCCGCGAAATAAAGAAGCATGTAGGCAATCCGCCCGTACAGGCGTTTCTGCCTTACTTCCAGAAAATTCAGTATGATCTTGTCCGTGGCTTTGTTCACTTTCTGGATGAGATTCAGGGCAAATTTACCATTAATGCCCGCCAGGCTTCTGACCTCGTTCAGGCTTATGTTGCAGGTCACCGAATCTTCGAGCGCCGTTACGGAGTAATTATATCTTTCCTCCGAAAAAATGCTGAGAAGGCTGACAAAATCGAGCGGCAGAGCAAAACTGATTATCTGTTCCTTTCCATTGGAGGACCTCTTTGACAATTTGACAAGCCCCTTCTTCAGATATATAAAATCACGAATTTCATCTCCTTCGCTGATGATCAGATCACCTTTGCGAAAGGCACGTTCGGTTTTGAGGTTACAGATAGCTTCTATTTCAGATGTGGAGACATTCTCAAAAAAAAGTGTCCTCAATTCACATCCTTCACAGTTGCAGGCGTCCATTACCCTTTTGTTGAATGAGTAAATTTAGCATTATTATGATTCACGTTTTCTGCTTTTTGTCACCTGCTCAATCTGAAGATCGCCCCTTGTTCATGCATATGTCTGCATGATAATTATCATGGACTGATACATATCATGCCATGAAGGTTCCTGTCCAATGGTTCATCCTGGTATTTTTGTCCCTTATAAAATCAATCTTTACGAATGAAGAAGATCATCATACTTGGAGCGGGTACCGCCGGAACCATCATGGCCAACAAACTGCGCAAAAGCCTGGACAGGGACGAATGGCAGATCACCCTCATCGACAAGGAAAAGACCCATTATTACCAGCCCGGATTTTTGTTCATCCCTTTCGGGATCTACAGCAGGCAGGATGTGATCAAACCCAAGAGTGACTTCATACCGGCAGGCGTCAACATGCTGTTTCAGGCAATTGAAAGGGTGGATGCCCAAAATAACACTGTTGTGCTGGCAGACGGCAAGTCGCTTGACTACGATTTCCTTATCATTGCTTCAGGCACTTATGTGAGTCCCGAAGACACTCCCGGCCTGAAAGACAGGCTCTGGTATAAAGAGATATTTGATTTTTACACGCTGGAGGGAGCAACAGCCCTTTACGACTTTTTCAGATCATGGAAGGGTGGCAGGCTGGTGCTGGCCATTACGGAAATGCCTTTCAAGTGTCCGGTCGCGCCCATCGAGTTCGTCTGCCTGGCTGAGGCCTTCTTTACGGAAAAAGGCATCCGGGAAAAGGTTGACATAAGCTTTGTAACGCCGCTTTCCGGAGTTTTTACAAGGCCAGTTGCCACCCATATGCTCAGTGAGCTTATGAAAGACAAGAACATCCGTATCGTACCAGATTTTTATATTGAACGTATTGATAATGATACCAAAAAGCTGATTTCCTATGATGGCCAGGAAGTTCCTTTTGATGTGCTCACCATCATACCGGTTAACAAAGGGGCTGATTTCATAGGCAGAAGCGGACTGGGTGACGATCTTAACTTTGTTCCCGTGAACAGGCACACCCTGCAACACGAAACTTACAGTAACGTTTTTGCAATCGGCGATGCAGCGGCGCTGCCGACCTCAAAAGCCGGATCGGTGGCTCATTTTTCATCCGAAATCCTTCACGAGAACCTGCTGAATGCCATTGAAGGCCGTCCCCTGACGGCTCACTACGACGGGCATTCAAACTGCTATATTGAAACAGGATATGGAAAGGGAGCGCTGATCGACTTCAACTATGAGACCGAACCACTGCCCGGAACATTCCCGCTCCCCGGCATAGGACCATTCGGCCTTCTGCAGAATACAAAGCTGAACCATTACGGCAAACTCCTGTTCAGGTGGATGTACTGGCATATCCTGCTAAAGGGTAAGGAATTGCCCATTGAAGCTGAGATGAGCATGGCCGGAAAGAGGATGGTTAAATATTAAAACTGCCATGACCGACAATATGAACATGCAGGCACAGATCGATGCCGTCAACCAGAAGCTTGACCTTCTTCTGGCTGACATGCATGAGCGGCAGCTCAGGTCTTCCTCGGCAAACGACCTGCTTTCCGATCTTGCCCTGATCGGAAAGGACATGTATGATTCGACTGTTTCAACCCTCGAAAACCATTCGGTCGAACTTGATCTTGATATGCTGAGACTCTTTATGATCAAGCTTCTCAAAAACATTCCCACACTGGTAAAGGTTGTCGACACAATGGAGAGTTTGGCGGACCTGGCCAGGGATGTGGGACCCATGATCAATGAAATGCTGATTGACGTCACGAAGAAATTGCATGAAGCTGAAAAGAAAGGGTATTTTTCATTCGTTCAGGAAAGCAGCAGACTCATCGACCAGGTTGTCACCCAGGTAAGTACCGACGACCTCAGGCAATTGTCAGCCAATCTGCCGGCCATTCTCCGAATCATAAAAAGCCTTGGCCAGCCCGGTGTGCTGAATGGCATTCACCATACCCTGCAGGTAATTGAGAGGACTGCATCAACGGAGGTGCCCCAATATTCTTTGCTGGGACTGATCCGTGAAATGCGAAGCACGGAGTTCCGCAAGTCAATGGCGTATGTGGTACAACTCATGAAAAACATGTCAGCATCCTATAGCGCCAGTCAGTGATAAATGAGTATTTTACAATTAGTTAATATATAAACTTATAAATTTCAATTATATGGCAGAAAAACTGATCGCGGGCAAAACGGTACATGTAAACGCCGAAGGTTATTTTGAAGATCCTTCCGAATGGACTAAGGAAATGGCGGTAGAAATGGCCAAAGAGCTGAATATTGAGCTTACTGCGAAACATTTTGAAGTGCTTGAATACCTCCGTCAGAAACACCTGGCAGGCGAACAGCTTACCATACGGAAAGTCGGCAATTCAGGGATAACGGATATTAAGGGTCTATACCAGCTGTTCCCCGGAGGTCCGCTGAAAATATCCTCCAGGCTGGCGGGCATACCTAAACCTGCCAGTTGCATCTGAACAGGTACGGCATGTATATAAAACATTTTTAAAAACATGATTATGACACAGAAAGAAGAATATCCATTGAAAAAAGTGTGCATCATATGCTCAAAAGGATCCCTTACAGATGTATATGCCGCACTGATACTCGCCAACGGGGCTGTGATGGAAGGCATAGAAGCCAAGCTTTTCTTTACCTTTTTCGGTCTGGATGCCATCACCAAGAATCAGATGAATCATCTGCACACGGCAACGGTCGGCAACCCCGCCATGCGCATGCCAGGGGGACTGTCATTCCCGACCCTGCTGGGCATTCTGCCTGGTGTTGAAGCCGGCGTTTCAGCCATGATGAAGGGACAGATGGCCAAGCTCGATATTCCACCCGTAAAGGAATTCCTTGAGATGATCGTGGCAGGCGGAGGCGAGATTTACGGTTGCAAGCTGGCAGCAGACATGTTCAAGCTTAAAAAGGAAGATTTTACAGAGGAAGTCATTGACATCATCACCGTCGGCCAGTTTTATGAGATGGCCGGCGGACAGGGTACACAGGTCATTTTTATCTAACCGATACCGTTCACAGGATTGTGGTTGAGCAAAGACTGGTTTATTTTTGATTGGTGAAGTTGGTTAAAAGCCCGGTTTCACACAAGTGAGCCGGGCTTTTTGTTTTCAATCGCTATTTCGCCGGATAGAACACCTGGTCAAAGAAGTGTTCCATTTCCTGGGCATAAAACACCCCGTATTACCTGAACGTTGCCTTGGTCTGTTCATTGGGTTTCCAGTCAAAAAGGGCATGGCCTGCCCCACCAACCTGCACATACTCAAAACGCTGGCCTGCTGCCACCAGGGCATCGACATATGCTTTTACGTTCTCATCCCTTATCAGTCCGTCCCTTGTGCCTCTTGTGAGGTACTGGGGTACGGCCCTGTCCTTGACGTTGGGTATGTTGTTGATGGGTGACACAGCCCTGATCCAGGAGGAATCGGCAGCAGGATTGTCGGTGTATGTATTCAGATTGGCAAAAACCCCGTAACTGGGGGCAGCCACCTGGATGGCAGCCATCAGTTCCTTCCTTACCTGGTCGACAGTGATTATAAACGGATTTGTAAATAACTCAGTGTACATCTGGCCGAAACGGCCGGGAACTTAGTAATAGCCTGCATCCAGCACATATCCGGCATCAGGAACGGCCGTCACCCTTATGACTGTTCCGGATTTGTACTTTCCGTCGGCGGGAAGGGCCGGATTCAGGGATACCTTTCCGTTGACAGGTTGATCAAAAGTCACCGTATAGGTGGTTTCCTATGCCTTCGCCACTGACAGGCCGGTGAAAATGACTGATGTCATTCCGGTCAACAGCCGGAAGAAAAGGTAAATGCTTGTTCATATGAATGAGATTTTGGATGATTAATATATGTTTAATGGCATTTCAATACATTCCGTTTTTTTCATTTACGCTTACAGAACCTCCGTCTTGCTGAGATCAGCAGAATTGGCAGCCCCGGACCCTTTCCGGCCGCATTGCCAGAAAACCTGATTTAAGTTGAAACAGGCAGAATAGCAAACGGGGACAAAGGAGGCGTATCAACCATCCTACTCCAGCAATTCCTTATCGTGCATTTTTCTCAGGAAGCCGACAAAATCGTTCTTGGACTCGGAATTCATCCAGTCCATTGCGGCTTTCGGATGTTCATTCATCGACCCGGTGATCATATAGGGGATGTGGTATCCCCAGTCAATATCCTTTTGCATCGCGAGCACATATCGCTGAATGACGTCAAGTATTGGCAACATCCTGTATTTTGGATTCTTGAGGAAGGATATCAGCAGTTCCGTGGGACAGTTACCGGCCCCCCTTCCAAGTCCCATGAAAGTGGCATCCAGCATATTGCAGCCTTCGATGATGCCGGTGACCGTATTTGAAAAGGCAAGCTGCATGTTGTTATGGGCATGGATACCAATGGTCTTGCCCGGCATGGCTGACCTGTATTTCCCAACAAGCTTCTGGATGTGCTCGCAGTACATGTTTCCAAAACTGTCAACCAGGTAAAAAACCGGAACACTTGATTTTGCAACATCCTCAAGGGCCTCATCCAGGTCTCTTTCATTGACTTTTGAAACAGCCATCAGGTTTATCGTGACTTCATAACCCTTGTCCTGGCAATATTCCGCATGTTGAATGGCTTTGTCCATCTGATGCACATAACATGCCACCCGTATCATGTCAATGACGCTTTCCGATTTGGGCCTTATCTGATCCAGTTCGATGCGGCCGATATCGATCATGGTGGATATCTTCATATTGGTATCATTTTCTCCCACAATCCGGCGCAGGTCTTTCTCGTCGCAGAACTTCCAGTCTCCGTTTTCACTTCTGCTGTAAGATTTTTCACTGCTTTTATATCCAATTTCCATGTAGTCGACACCGGCTTCAAGGTTTGCCTGATATACAGCTCTCACAAAATCATCGCTGAATTTCCAGTTGTTCATCAGGCCCCCGTCACGTATGGTGCAGTCAACTATTCTGATTTCCTTTCTGTACATGTTACTAAAGCTTTTTCTGTTGTTGGTTTAAAATATTATGTTCTTCCTCAATAAAATACCCTATCAGCAACCGGTACATCTTTTCGATAATGTCGGGTGAAAGGTTGTTCCTGATGGCCAGTTCGCGCCTGCTCCGGATTACCGCATCAAACCTTTCTACTGCTTTAATTTCCTCACTGTTTGATTTAAATCTCACTATTTCCTTTACATATAGAAACCTTTTACCCAGCAGGGAAATGATCTGCTGGTCAAGGTTATCGATTTCAGCCCGGACATCCTCAATTGTACGGCACTCTTCAGGCAGTTTTACCTGTTTCATCCCGGATAATTTTTAATCAAAGCAGCGTAAATGTAAAGAAAATATTTAATGATGGCCATTCCCCTTTTTATGAAAAGCCAATTGCAT
>JAXDCR010000292.1:0-5412 GCA_034677845.1 Bacteroidales bacterium
ATGTAAATATTAAAGATATATGTACATTTGACAAAAATAAACAACTAACTTGTAATTACAAGATAATTTCAATTTTTTTTGATAAAAAATTCAGTTCCGCAATACAGGAAGCTTTATGAGGTGCTGAGACAGCAGATCATAGAGGGAGTGTTCAGGCAGGGTGACCTGCTGCCTTCCGAGAATGACCTTTGCAGCCAGTACTTCATCACCAGGCCGACGGTGCGCCATGCGCTGGATGCCTTGCTGAATGAGGGCATGATCCGCAAGCACAAAGGCAAGGGCAGCATTGTTCAGGGTCCCCCCAACGGCATCGGCATCCTGTCCATTTCAGGCACCACCTCCGCCCTCGGAAAGCACAATCTCAAAACCCGTATCCTGTCAAAACCATGTGTCATACCATGGCCGGATGATTTCATGTTCCCCCTGAGCGCTGAATTCCGCAGGTCAGGTTGCATATACCTTGAAAGACTGAGGCTTGTCAACGAAATCCCCGTCTTCTACGACCTGAATTACCTTCCCAACATAAACCTTCCGCGTTTCTGCAACCGCAAATTCGAGGACCAGTCCCTTTTCGACATACTCCGCCGGTCTTACCAGATTGAGGTGAAAAGCGGAGAACAGCGCATCCGCGCCGTAAAGGCCGGTGAAAAAATCCGGCAGGTGCTGTGCGTGCCGGAAGGACATCCCGTGTTGCACCTGCAGCGTAAGCTTGTAACCAACCGCCCTGATTACCACTTCTTTTCCTCCATCTTCTGCAACACCGAGAAACATGCCCTTTTCGGATCTTTCTGAGCAGTGTGGCAGCCTGTCTCAGCAAGCCATACCCATACTGCAGGGATTCCCTTTTTTATGTTAAAAATGATTAAATGTACATCCGGCTAATGTATTTTGCATATCTTCGCAACTCGAATTCAAAACAATTCAAATTATTAACTAAACGTTTCCGAATTATGAGTGCACACCGTTATGCCACCCATTGCATGAAACACGCCCTGCCATTGCTGATCACATCTCTGACCCTGTTTTTTTCACCAAACCAGGCGAGGGGACAGCAACCCGTAAAAATACAAAGACTGTCTGCACCTGTTGAATTTGACGGACGCCCCTTTGAGGAGGCCTGGAACGGGCTCGAGTATTTCACAATGGTGCAGAACCGGCCCAATTTCGGCCAGCAGCCCACAGAAAGAAGCGAAGTGATGATCGCCTACGACGACCAGTACGTTTGGATCGGAGCCAGGCTTTACATGCAGGATGCCAGCAAGATAGTTGCCGCCAGCAAGAAGAGGGATGAATACTCAAGGAATTCTGATTCATTCGGTGTCCTTTTCGACACTTACAACGACAATGAAAATGCCCTTGGCTTTTATACCATGCCGACGGGACTGAGGCTTGACTACACCGTGGCGAATGACGGCGTGATGAATATGAGCGGCGGCGGAGGCGGCGGAGGCGGCGGAGGCGGCATGGCCATGATGGGTTCCATAGGCGGCATGAACACAAGCTGGAACACTTTCTGGGACGTTCAGACAACCAGGGATGACCGGGGGTGGTACGTTGAAATGAGGATTCCTTTTTCAAGCCTGCGGTTCAAACCGGAGAACGATGTGGCGGTGATGGGACTCATAATCACGCGCACGATCAGTTACAACTCTGAGACCGACACCTACCCGGCCATTGATCCGAAATATTCGACCTTCACCACAGGCAAGCCTTCGCTGGCTGCTGACATAGAATTCCAGGGGGCAAAACCCTCCAGGCCTGTTTACATATCGCCTTATGTCACCGGTGGTTATACAGACCTCTATAATCCCAACAACGAGGGAACGGCTTATATTAACGACACAAAGTACAAATTCGATGCGGGACTTGACGTCAAGTACAACATAAACAGCAACCTAACCCTTGATTTGACTGTCAACACCGATTTTGCGCAGGTCGAAGCAGACAACCAGCAGGTCAACCTCACGCGCTATTCATTGTTTTTCCCGGAAAAGCGGCAGTTTTTCCAGGAACGTTCGAGCCTTTTCAGTTACAGCCTCGGCGGCTCTTCCAACCTGTTCTACAGCCGTGACATAGGCCTTTCGCGAAGCGGAGAACCGGTCAGGATATACGGAGGGGCAAGGCTTGTGGGAAGGATCGGGGAATGGGACCTGGGAATGATCGACATGCAGACGGAGGAATTCGACGGGGTTCCGAGCGAGAACTTCGGCGTGTTCAGAATGCGCCGGCAGGTCATCAATGATAATTCCTATGTCGGCGGAATCTTTACCTCAAGGCTGGGAATGAACGGCGACCATAACTTCGCCTACGGGCTGGACGGCATTTTCAGGGTTTTCGGAGTTGACTACCTCGATGTCAAGGTTGCCCAGACCTATGACAGCAAGATTGACAACAAGATCAATACCCTGGATCCCATGTTCATTTCAGCCAACTGGGAAAGAAGATCGGAAGAAGGTTTTGCCTACCAGCTTGGCTATTCGTATTCGGGACAGGAATTCAATCCCGGCGTGGGCTTTGTGCAGAGGGGAGGCCTGCAGGGTTTCTCTGGCAACCTGATGTACGGCTGGATGCCAGGTCCGCAGTCAAAGTTATTCAACTATGCCGGCAGCGTGAGGTTCTCAAGATACACCAGACTTCAGGACGGCGAACTGGAATCGCTTTCTGTCGAGCCCGGGTGGGAGGTAAACCTGAAAACAGGTTACCGGGCTGAAATCAGCGTTGGTTATTCCAGGGAAGGGGTGGGTTTTACCTACAACCTTTCTGACAGCGTAAAGGTGTTTGCCGGTGATTACGAATTCACGAACCTTAGCCTGCGCCTTGTCACCCCAATGACAAAGCCCCTGTCATTTGTGGTCAATGCCAATACTGGTGGCTTTTATGACGGATACAGAACAGGAATTTCTGTCGTGCCCTCCCTGAACATAGGCAGCAGCCTGCAATTGACCGGCTCCTACTCTTTCAACCACATTACTTTTCCGGACAGGGAAACCAACAACAAGCTGAACATCCACAGCGGCGGGGCCAGGGCCACATATATGCTAAATACAAAGCTTTCAGCCAGTGTTTTCGTGCAATATACGAACACTAGCGGGGATTTTGTGAGCAATTTCAGGCTCAGGTTCAACCCGCGCGAAGGAAATGACTTTTACCTTGTCGTCAACGGCAGCAGAGGCATAACCAACAAAATATTCAATCCCGAATTTGAGCTTCCGGTGTATTATGACCGCAGCATAATCCTTAAATACACACACACGTTCATACTTTAGGCAAAAGCACACGGCACTGCCAGACCGGCGGCGTGTCGCATGAATTAACAAGGGGCTGTTCCGCAGGGAGCAGCCCTTTGCTTTTATTTTTTTCATACCTTTATATTTAAGAGCAATAAAGAAAACCCATACTATTTAAAGTACAGATCCATGAAAAAGTCGCTTGATCATCTGCTGCCTTCAACCCTGTTATTGCTGGCATTTCTTTTCCCCTTCGCACGCGTGATTGCCCAGGCACAGCCGGTACCACCTGTCCAGTTCCGCACCGATGACCCCAGTCCCCGTCCCTCTTCCTGGTTCGCCACAAAAAAAGTTGCCGAAGGGGTATGGTGCATTGACGACCATGGTTCGGCCAATGTTTATGTCGTCACCGGCAGCGACAGCGCGCTTGTCATCGATACCGGAATAGGTTCCGCCAACCTCAGGGATTATGTTAAATCCCTGACATCCCTGCCTCTGATCATCGTAAACACCCATGGCCATCCGGACCATTCCGGGGCAAACTATCAGTTTGGGCTGCCGGTGTATGCAAATGCAAGGGATTTTGATGCCATACGGCCCTATAACAGTTTTCGCCCCCAGAGCGGCGCAGCATCCCTGATGACCGGCGGTGCCACGGTCAGCCAGGAGGATGCCTTCACGGATACCCTTAACCTTAAGCCGGTGGAAATGAAAGCCGTTGGTGAAGGATACCGGTTTGACCTGGGCGGCAGGACCCTGGAAGTTATCGAGGTGCCCGGTCATACGCGGGGCAGCATCTGCCTGCTCGATGCCGCAAATAAGATCCTGTTCACGGGCGATAACGACAACGTGCTGGTCTGGCTGCACCTGCCAGGCTGCGCGCCCCTGGAGACCTATCTTTCCTCGCTTGAAAAGCTGGTTTTGCGGTCAGGTGAATTTACCGCGCTGATGCCGGGTCACGGCACGCCGATAGAAAGCAGCTTTATAGATGACCAGATCAGCTGCGTCAAGAGCATCCTGGATGGCAGCTGCAAGGGTGAGGAAACCAAGACATTCGCAGGAAACGGGCGTTCATGTACGTATAAGAAAGCAACGGTGCTGTTCAATCCCGACAACCTTTTTAATTCGGATCAATGAGAATCTGAAAGAGCTTTTATCAGATAGTATTCTCATATAGGCAAGTTTTGGGGTTGGTTATTCCAAATTTTAATCCGTTGAGGTGAGATTCACCTGATAAGCTTTTTTACCTTGGGATTTCTATAAAAAACCAATGGTCATACCGGAAACATATTTCAAAGCAGTGCATCAGGGGAAGGAAGTATCTCTGTGCACCCTGCAAAACAAAAACGGACTGGTGGTGCAGGTGACCAATTACGGCGCCATCATAGTCAGCATCATTGTTCCCGACCGGAAAGGAAAATTCGCAGATATTGTGCAGGGGTACGATCACGCGAGCGGGTACATCGAAGGCAACGGTTCCTACATGGGCGCTGTATGCGGTCGCTGTGCAAACCGCATTGCCGGGGGTAAATTTACTCTGAATGACAGGGAATATACACTTGCGGTAAACAACGGACCGCATCATTTGCACGGAGGCATCAGGGGTTTTGACAGGGCGGTGTGGGATATTGTCCGGTCCTCCTCCGGTCAGGTCAGGATGGAATATTTGTCATCGGACGGGGAGGAGGGTTATCCCGGCAACCTGAAAGCGGCAGTCGAATATTCGCTTTCCTCTGAGAACGAGCTGAGAATTGATTATTTTGCCGTCACCGACCGGACAACCATTGTCAATATGACCAGCCATTCCTACTTTAACCTTGCCGGAGAGGGCAGCGGGGATATCCTGAATCAGGAGCTGATGATCAATGCCGCTTTCTTCACTCCGGTGGATGAGACTTCTCTCCCCAACGGCGAAATCCTGAAAGTAAAGGGTACCCCAATGGATTTCAACACACTCAGGCCGATTGGGGAACACATTGACGACGGTTTTGAGCAGTTGCGCTTTGGTGCGGGGTATGACCATAACTGGGTGCTGAACAAGGCGTACGGGAAAATGGAACTGGCTGCCATGGCCCATGATCCGGTTTCAGGCAGGGCCATGGATATCTTCACGACGCAGCCCGGGATCCAGCTCTACACAGCCAACTGGGTGGACGGAGAAAAAGGGAAAGGCGGAAAGAAATAT
>JAXDCR010000293.1:0-2689 GCA_034677845.1 Bacteroidales bacterium
GTAAGTTTAAATTTTGATCTCATTGTCTGTTCAGGTTGAATGATCGCATGATGCGACAAAATTAGGGTGTTTTATTCAATATTCAGCATGGATGAGAGGCTTTCTGAATAAGTACACTTTTTTTACTAATTTCGTGGCACAGCTTTCAATTCCTGCACCCTGAAACTGCAATACCATAACGAAACATGGAATTAAATCCCCTTACCGCCATTTCTCCGGTAGACGGACGATACCGGGAAACAGTCACGGAATGTGACAGGTATTTTTCGGAATTTGCCCTGATCAGATACCGGGTAATGGTCGAGATCGAATATTTCATCGCTTTATGCTCCATCCCTCTTCCCCAGCTAAGAGACTTCCGGAGGGAGGATTTCAGCATCCTCCGGGATTGGGTGAAGGACTTTGCATTAACGGATGCGGAAAAGGTCAAGGCAAGTGAGAAGATTACAAACCATGACGTCAAGGCCGTCGAATACTTTCTGAAAGAAAAGTTTGAATCGGCAGGCTTCGGACAATTCAGGGAATTTGTGCACTTCGGGCTTACCTCACAGGATATCAACAATACGGCCATCCCTTACGCGCTTAAACAGGCCCTGGAGGATATTTACTTTCCGATGCTGACGAGGGTGATCGCTCAGCTGACACAACGGGCAAAGGAATGGGAGCATGTCCCCATGCTGGCCAGAACGCACGGACAGCCGGCATCTCCGACACGTCTGGGAAAAGAGGTCAGGGTTTTTGTCGAACGCCTGGAGACACAGCTCGCACAGCTCCGCAAAATACCTGTCTCAGCCAAGTTCGGAGGTGCGACCGGTAATTTCAATGCCCATGTGGCGGCATACCCGGAAGTAAACTGGCCGCAATTTGCGGATGCTTTCATAGCCGGGGTCTTCAAACTTGAGCGCCTGAAAACAACGACACAGATCGATCATTACGATAACCTGGCCGCCCTGTTCGACTGCATGAAACGCATCAATACGGTGCTGGTGGACCTGGACCGGGATTTGTGGTCATACATCTCAATGGAATATTTCAGGCAAAGGATAAAGGAAGGCGAAGTGGGTTCTTCTGTCATGCCACATAAGGTTAACCCGATCGATTTTGAGAATTCGGAAGGAAACCTGGGATATGCAAACGCCATCTTTGAACACCTGTCGGCAAAGCTGCCCATATCCAGGCTTCAGCGCGACCTGACCGATTCGACCGTGCTTCGCAATGCAGGTGTGCCATTCGCACATACCCTGATCGGTATGAAGGCGCTGTCAAGGGGTGTGGACAAGCTGCTGCTCAACAAGGAGGCCCTGGATGCTGACCTGGAACAAAACTGGGCTGTCATCTCCGAAGCCATCCAGACAATCCTGCGCCGGGAGGGCTATCCCAGACCCTACGAGGTAATGAAGGATCTGGCAAGAGGCAACAGGTACCTAGACCGTAAGGCTTTGCACCTATTCATCGACACCCTGCAGATTTCCGACAAGGTCAAAGCCGAACTCAAGGCCCTCAGTCCCTTTACCTATACCGGCATCTGATTCATTCCCCCTGTCCGTGGCAGATTGGATTGTGCATCGCATTTGTCTGCTTTTTTCATACCTTCGCTCGTCCGGTACGTTGTGTTTTGTCCCGGACCCTGACATGATGTGCTGAAACAATGAAGATCAGCGGCTTTACAATGGGCCGGAATGCCCATAGCCTTTATTATCCCATGAAGCAGGCTGTCATGAGCATCCTGCCCATTGTGGATGAATTCATCGTCGTGCTGGGAGACAGCAATGAGGATGACAGAACAAGGCTTGAAATAGAGTCAATCGGCAGCAGCAAGATAAGAATAATCGATACGGTATGGGACCTCGAAAAATATCCGAGGGGTATGGAACATGCCCATCAGACTGATATAGCCAAGTCGCACTGCAAGGGCGACTGGCTTTTCTATCTGCAGTCAGATGAGGTGATCCACGAAGATGACCTGCCTGTGATCCGCCGCCGTTGTGAGACATTGCTGGAGGACAAGGAAGTGGAGGGTTTTTTATTTGACTATTTGCATTTCTGGGGCGATTATGCCCATCACCAGGACGGTCATTGCTGGTACCGCCGTGAAATTAGGATCATACGCAATGATCCTGATATCCATTCCTGGCAGTCTGCCCAGTCCTTCAGGCGCATACCGGGTTTTGACGGCATCCATTACAGGCAGAAGGAGAACACATTCAAACTGAAGGTTGCCAGGGCAAACGCAAGGGTATTTCATTATGGCTGGGTGCGCCCGCCGGAGCTGATGAACAGAAAGATACGGTCTTTCAGCATTAACCACCGGGGCAGGGATGCCGTGCAACTGATGGACCGGCAGGAGATGTTCATGGGCGGCTTTGATTACGGGAATCTGAATTTTGTCAGCGTATACAGGGGAAGCCATCCTGCCGTAATGAAAGACTGGATGCAGCAGTTCTCATGGTCCGACAGACTTAGATTCACGGGTCAGAGAAGAAGCCTGAACCCGATCACAAGCAAGCACGACAGAATCCGGTACCGGGTCATCAGCTGGATCGAAAAGCATATTCTTTCCGGAAGGCGGCTGGGGGAATTCAGGAATTATATTCTTCTGAACCGATGAAATGCAAAATAAACCCTGAACCATTCAGTTAAGATAACAGGTTAGTTGGCCATGAGAGAATTCATCTCTATACTTAAAACA
>JAXDCR010000294.1:0-6574 GCA_034677845.1 Bacteroidales bacterium
AAACTGCATGCAGGCGGCATCTGCCTGGAACCATATGCTCTTGAAACATGTAAAAATCTGTATTGGGGACGCTCACAGGTTGATCCGAATTTCAAAAAGCCCGATGATTATTTCGACATTGCGCACACATGGTTCAATTCCCGCGCCTTTGGCATAAGCGTAACGCCTGAAGAACTCACAGAAGCGCTAAACAATATGCAGAAAATTGCCATGAACCGGCCTTCGGGAATTCCTCTGCACGTTACAATTGATATGGAAGGTGATTTCAAGAACGATTATACTGCCGGTGGTGTTCTTCAGTTTATTCCTCCGATGGGTATTACAGCCATCGGGGATGTGGATCTTGCCTACAAAATAGCAAATCTGATGGGCCGTCAGATGGCTGCAATTGGCGTAACCCAGTTCTATCATCCGGTATGTGACGTAAATATCAATCCGCTGAATCCTGAGATTGGTGTCCGGTCATTTGGTGATAATGTAAGCGTTATCTCAAAATTCATCGATGCTACTGTCCGCGGATATGAGGATGCAGGTATCACTGCGACAATCAAACACTTTGCCGGCCGTGGTGATTCGGCAACTGACGCTCATGATGTGCTCGATGTGTGCCGCGGCGATAAGAAGCGCATGCAGGATGTTGAGCTGGCTGCATTTCAGGCAGGTGTCGATGCCGGAGCATCGGCTCTTATGACAGCACATACCATTTTCCCGGCTTACGATGAAGAGTACCCGGCAACCCTTTCGAAAAAGATCCTCACCGATCTGCTGAGAGGTGAAATGGGATTTGACGGAATCATAGTATCCGATGCAATCGGTATGGCTGCAATCCTTAAAAAATGGCCACTCCCGCTCGCATGTGCCATGGCCATCAAAGCGGGTGTTGACACTATCCTGCTCAAAGCTGACGACGAATCCCGCTCACAGTGTCTGTTTGGCATCAAGAGTGCCGTTGAGAACGGAACTTTGCCTGAAGAGCGCGTGAACGATGCTGTCCGCCGTCTGCTCTGCAGGAAATATGATCAGGGTCTGTTCGAAAAAGCCGGTAAGATGGATCCGAAGGAGACCACCAAAATTGTCAGAAGCAAGGAAAACAGGGACTTTTCCCGGGAAGTTGCGCACAAAGCCCTGCTGGTAGTCCGCGATGATAAAAAGCTGCTGCCCCTGAGTAAAGACAAGAAAATCCTGGTGATCGAGCAAACAATCCCCTATGAATTCCTCGGAAAGGATTTGTACAGTCATGCCCACATGTTCTGCGAGCAAATGGTCAAGCATTCCACTAACCTGATTCTCGACGATGCCCCGTTCCATGCTGAAGAGGAAGACATCGAAGAAGCACTGCGACTTGCAAAAGAAGCTGACCTGGTGGTCATGACCAACTACTACGCACGTATTGAAAAGCGCGGCAACAATACCCATCTGGCCAGGGCGCTGAAGGCCGCAGGCCATACGGTGGTTGTCGTTACCAACTTCCCGTACAGGAAGGGAACAACTACGGTAGCCGATGCTGTCGTATGTAATTTTTCCGGCACACCCGATTCAATCAGAGCATCTGCTGATCTCCTTTTCGGAGCAATCAAGCCTTATCCTACGACTAAGATGCCGATCGATCTGAGTGCTGAACAGAATCTGCCGGAAGAACCAGATCCCGCTCCCAGGAAATCACAGGAGAAAAAACCCGGGAATGTATGGGGAGGGAAGTGCTAGGTCCTTTAGGGCAAAAAGATTAAACTGATATGCTGAGCGCCGGTGAGGATTCTAAAATTCAACACTGGCGTTCAGATTAATCCAAAGGGTGATGGCGCCTGCAAATTGCCCTCCATTTATGTTTATGATTACGAACACTAAGCGAGAATAAAATGACAAAATCAGCATCCTTCAACATTCAGGATATCTACACAATTGATGGCACTGAAATCGCAAAAATTTATGAAGAGAATTTTATGTCAGTGCATTTCCAGGGAATGTCCAAATGTCTTCAGTTTCCGCATACTGTGGCATTGCAAGGCGCACCTACCTGTTCGATCGGTATTTCACCATACGGTTTATATAACCGGTTTAACGAAGCCGGTCGTCTTATCCTGTTGAATCAGAAAGCGGTTCAGTTCGGCTCGGCGCCATATATCCGTATCGGTGATGATTGTACAATGCTGACGCAGAAATCACCGGGTGAAACTGAACTCCCCGATGATATCCCGGCAGTTAAAAATTATTATCCTGCTCCGGTTGAAAAAGAGAACATCGCATTGACAATTGCAACTCCCTCACTGGAGATTGCCTATAAATTTGAAAATGTGAAGGTCATCAGGAGACTGATTTCTCCTTTGCTTTCCGGCGGGGAACAGACATTGATGCCACTCGGTGTTGAAGAATATGTGGTTGAAAATGTTACAGGATACGATCAGCAGGTCACAATCGTAATACCAAGACCATCGCTGGTCAATCTCCAGGAAAAGGAGCTCAAACCCACTGATCAGGACAGTGTTTTTGTAGCTACTGCTGCAGTAAAAGAACAGAAACATGAAGAGTTCCGTCTGGAAGGTATCCGTGGTATAATTATGGGCAGCAATGAAAGCCAGAACAGGATGGCGATAGCAGTTACAGACGTTCCCGGCGTTGCCGTGGATACCCAACCCTATTTCTGCCTCAATAAATACTCCGGTGATCTTCTGCTGAGCAGCGATGGCAGCTTTTATGAAAAACGGCAGCCGGTTATCCGCAGTGATTATGGAGCAGCTGTCAGTCTGACGTTTAGCCTGGGACCATTTGAATCAAAGACTGTTCCTTTCGCTGTGGCTCTTGATTTTCCCGTACAGGATTATATTGACGGAACAACTTTTGAGAGAAAATATGTAAAAAGCTTTTCGAATGGTGAGACACGAATCCTGGACCTGGTAAAAATTGCATTGACCAGTTACCCGCAATGGTGGAAACGGACCGTTACAATCCAGAAACGGATCTTCGATCTGATCTCTTCAACTTCTTCCTACAAGGAAGACCGTGAAGGAGCATTGCGTCTGACAAGGTTGATGCTGAATGAACTTCATTTTCCGTTGTCCAACGCTATCGTCTGGGTAGATGATGAAAAAGGTGAGAGGGCCCGGTTCCTGGAATGTTTTGATTATGCGTATATCGATCCTTCGGATGTGGATTGGTATTCGATGGTATTGCTGATGCTTTTCCCAAAGGTCGAAAAAGACCTGTGCCAGGCATTTATCAATTCCATCCTGGCGGTAGATCCGACACCGCGATGGTATCATCACCACGCTTCTTTTGTGCAGGCACAGATGCATTTTAATGAACATCGTGAGGAATACGAAGGTGTATCACTAAGGCAGATCCGCGATGATTTCAAGACCAAAGGCAGTGTCGCCCATGATGTCGGTGCAATGCCCAAGGGTCATCCACTTCGCAACGTGAGTGATTACGCATGGTACAATAATAATTACTGGGTCGATCTGTATCCCAAACTGATGATGCGTGTGTTACGTAATGTAAAATTCACAGGGGATATGGAATTCCTCAGATCGAACTGGGAAACGATGAAGTTCGGACTGGATTCGTTGCTGAAACTTGATTTTGACAACGACGGGATCCCCGAAGGTCATCCGGACGATGTTAAAAATACTTTTGATAACCTTGTGCTTTTCGGCGCTGATGCGTATGATGCAACCCAATTCCTGGGCGGATGCCAGGCATTGATCAAAATGGCCCAAATGCTTGGCGAAAAGGGCGATGAGGAATACATCCGGGGAAAGTATGACAAAGCATGGAACAGTTTTGAGAAATTATGGCGCGAGGATGTAAATAAAAAAGGTGAGAAACTCGAATATTACGTTACCTGCTTTGATCCTGAAACAGGAAATACGAATACGGATGTATGGACCAATCAGCTTGACGCTTTATGGTACCTGACAGCCATTGGAGAGCCTCCCGCAATTCCGGAAGAACGGGTTAAAAAGATTCTCAAAGCTGTTTATGACACAAACCGCTCGTATATGGGATGGGCCATGTGCAAAACAAAGGATGGAGAGCCGGTTGAATCTGAACAGGGGCAGGATGTGTATACCACAACGAATTATGTTTTTGCCCAGTTGCTGGATTATTACGGTATGGTCGAGGAAAGCAAGGAGGTATACAAACATATGGATCGCGTAGTATTTAAGTATGCAAATACCCTGACAACTCCGGATAATCTCCGGGCAGAGCTGGAACTTGAAGCCGGTGAGAAAGAACCCTGTCCGCATTATATTGTGGCAGCATATCCCCGGCCCGGAGCCGTATGGTCACACCTGGTGATGAATCACATCAAGGATCTGCAGGCGAAAAACAAGACCATGACAATCGGGCCGGAAGACCTGATGCCTTTCTATCCCTGGTTGCTGAGTGACTCGGAAGAATAAAGTAAATAAGCACAAATTAATTCATTGACAAAAAATCAGAAGTCGGTTGGTATGACTAAAAAATATGATATCACATTTGTCGGGCACATGTGCTATGATGAGATCGTTCCGTTCGGTGGAACGCCACGTGTAGCTCCGGGAAGCGCTGTTTTATGCGGAGCCATGGTTGCTGCAAGAGTTGGCAGGAAGGTTGCCGTAGTTGCTAAAATGGCCAGGAAGGACGAGGAGATCCTTCAGCCCATGAAAGATCTGGGCATCGATTGTTATCTCATTCCCAGCGCAGAAACTTCGTATAACAGGGTTGTACACTTTTCCGCAAATGTCGATGAACGTGAAATGACCCTTATCAAATCGGCCGGGATAATCGACATTAAGGAAATTCCCGAATTGGATTCCACATGTGTTCACCTGGCGGGAATTTCGGATACCGAGTTTGACATGCCACTCATGAAGGAAATGAAAGCCAGAAATTTCCCAAGCCTGTCAGTTGATATGCAGAGCTTTGTTCGCCATATCAATCCCGTGACAAAAAACCACGAGTTCAGCGATGTGGCGGACAAGAAGGAAATTGCTGCAATGATGGACAAACTGAAACTGGATGTTGTGGAAGCCAAACTTCTTACCGGTACGGATGATCTTGAAAAAGCTGCAATAATCGTTGAATCATGGGGCTGTCCGGAAGTTTTGATTACGCATTCCGAAGGGGTGCTTGCGAGAGTCAAAGGGGAACCTATTATGAAAAATTCTCCAACAACAGTGTAGCCGGCAGAACCGGCAGGGGCGATACAACATTTGCCGCTTACCTCTCACACAGACTGGATCACGAGGTCCGGGAGTCGTTGAAGTTTGCTGCTGCTCTTGTATCAATCAAAATGGAGACTCCCGGCCCGTTTAGCGGAACGCTTGATGATGTTTATAAAAGACTCAAAGAAAAACATTCCTGAAAGGAACAGGTATAACCGGGCCGGCAACAGCTCCTGCCAACCGGCCTGCAAGGAACAGCAAGGCAATTGCACTGTCACCGGAACTGTAGCCAATCTTCTCTTTAACAGATGATTTTATTGTTTCCGGTTGCATAAACAGTCAGTTAAATTTAAATCCGCAACCGATTGCAAAAAAATAGTTCAAAAATTTCAAAAATAGCGGTTTTCTTACTTATTTTGAAGAATTATGACCGGAATGAAGAAAAAAGGCGAGGTCACAATCTATGACATCTCCAGGGCTTTGAATATCTCTGCTTCAACGGTCTCGCGCGGCCTCAACAACAGTCCCCAGGTAAGGAAGGAACTGAGGAAAAAGATAATGCATACAGCCCAGGAGATGGGCTACCAGCATAATAAGTTTGCAGCAAACCTCAGACAGAAGCGCACGAGGACCCTCGGGGTAATAATTCCAAGGATTGACAGCCATTTCATGTCCACTGTAATCTCTGGAATGGAAAAGGTTGCAAACAACTCCGGCTACCAGCTGCTTATCAGTCAGAGTGAGGAATCTGCCGCCCTAGAGGAAGCCAATATACAGGCACTGTTCAACAGCCGCGTTGACGGTCTGCTCGTCTCCCTGTCCTATGAAACAAAGACAAAGGATGCTTTTGCCAACATTCTGCGAAAGGACATACCCCTGGTCTTCTTTGACAGGGTGTTTGATTGCGGCAACTGCGTCAGTGTCGTAATTGACAACTACAGGGCAGGATATGAGGCCACACAACACCTGGTTGACCAGGGTTGCAGAAAAATCGTGCATGTTGCAGGAAGCCTGAACAGGAACGTTTACAATGACAGGTATCGCGGATACCGTCAGGCGCTCATGGACAATTCAATGAACTTTGATGACAAGATGCTCATAATTACCGACCTGGGAGATGGTTCGGGGGTGTCCATAATCAATCATCTGCTGAATAACGGTACCATGCCAGACGGCATCTTCACAGCCAATGACAATTCTGCAGTATCTCTCATATGCGAACTGAAGCGAAAAGGATTCCGGGTGCCTGATGACATTGCCATGGTGGGGTTCAATGATGATCCGGTGTCACGGATCGTGGAGCCCAACCTGACAACGGTACGTTACCCGGGCAGGGCCATTGGCGAAGTGGCTGCATCCACAATGATAAGGATTCTTGAAGGCACACAGTATGAAAAGGTAAACTCCATCATCCTCAGCCATGAACTTAT
>JAXDCR010000295.1:0-3996 GCA_034677845.1 Bacteroidales bacterium
CGAATCAAAAAGCATAACTGCTATGGCGTGCAGCGTGAAAAACCAGCCTCTTGTCTGATCAACCCCTTCCGCAATAAAATCAGCCGGGTAATATCTGCTGAATTCATAAGGTTTTGTAGCAAAGGGGTAATGCATCTGTGCATATGGCATTGCGCCTGAATCGAACCATACGTCGATCAGGTCCGGTTCCCGTTTCATTTTCTTGCCGGTTGAGGAAACCAGTATAATCTGATCCACAAAAGGCCTGTGAAGGTCAAAATTTGAATAGTTGGCCGCCGTGTAATCTCCTTCTTTGTAACCACTCAGGGGATTTTCCTTCATGAAGCCAGCTGATACGGCTTTATCTATCTCTTGTTTAAGTTCTTCCACAGACCCGATGCACCTGTGTTCAAGATTATCTTCACTTACCCATATAGGCAGGGGTGTACCCCAGAACCTTGAGCGGGAAAGGTTCCAGTCAACCAGGTTCTCAAGCCATTTGCCAAAGCGTCCCGAACCTGTGGATTCAGGCTTCCAGTTAATTGAATTGTTAAGGGCTATCAGCCGGTCTTTCATGGCAGTTGACCTGATGAACCATGCATCCAGCGGATAATACAATATGGGTTTGTCGGTACGCCAGCAATGCGGATAATTGTGGACGTGTTTTTCAATCCGGAACACCTTGTTGTGTTTTTTCAGGTCGACAACAATGTCAATGTCCAGACTTGAATCATCCGCTGTTGCTTCCGGATCATATTCATTTTTAACAAAACGTCCGGCAAATGGTTTGTATGCTTCCACATTGACCCGTTCATCCAGAAACTCCTGTTTAAGGTCTTCCAATCTGACAAGACGGCCCTTTCTGTCGACAAGCGGACCGGGATGGTTTTGTTTATCGACAACAAGCAATGCGGGTATGTTGTACTTCTTGGCTATACGGAAGTCGTCTGCCCCGAAGGTAGGTGCGATGTGTACAATACCCGTTCCTTCATCAGTCATTACAAAGTCGCCCAGCAGTACCCTGAACGCCCCTTCAGAAGGCTTTACCCACGAAATAAGCTGTTTGTAATGAATGCCTTCCAGCAGGTTTCCTTTAAATTCCCTGATAAGGCGGTATGGTATGCGTTTGTCACCCGGTTGGTAAGCCTCAATGGCCAGGTCCTTGTTATTTGCAGGAAAATACAATCCCATCAGATCTTTGGCCAGGACAACAGTAACAGGTTGAAATGTGTAGGGATTGAATGTGCTAATTTCAGCGTACAGAATATCGGCTCCTACTGCAAGTGCCGTGTTGGAAGGAAGTGTCCAGGGCGTAGTGGTCCATGCCAGAAAACAAACCGAATCACCGGCATCTCTGAACAGAAATTCAGATTGATTGTCCCTGATCACTTCAAACTGTGCCACACATGTCGTATCCTTGATATCACGGTAGCAGCCGGGCTGATTGAGTTCATGGGTGCTTAAGCCTGTTCCTGCTGCCGGAGAATAGGGTTGAATTGAATAATCCTTGTAAAGGAGGCCTTTTTTATAAAATTCTTTCAGGAGCCACCATAAGCTTTCAATATACCGGTTATCATAAGTGATATATGGATTTTCCATATCAATCCAGTATCCCATTTTTTTTGTAAGATCCTCCCATTCGCGGGTATACCGCATAACCTCAATCCTGCAGGTTTTATTGAAATCACTGATGCTGATCTTTTCCCCGATATCTTCCTTTACTATACCCAGCGATGACTCCACGCTCAGTTCTATGGGAAGTCCGTGTGTGTCCCAGCCTGCTTTCCGTTCGACAAAAAATCCCTTCATTGTCTTATACCGGCAAAAGATATCCTTTAAGGTGCGCGAAATCACATGGTGGATACCAGGCATTCCATTGGCGGACGGAGGGCCTTCATAAAATATGAAGGGTTTGTTGCTTTTACGCAATTCAAGCCCTTTTTCAAATGTTCCTTCTTTTTCCCAAAGTTCCAGAATCTCTTTGCTAATGGAAGCAAGATCCAGACTTTTATATTCCGGATATTTGTTATTCATTATAGATCAACGTTATACAAATGAATTGCTGTGCAGAAAAATGTTCACAAAGATAGAATATATAAGCAATTATTAATCAGGATTCCGGAAAATTACCTGGAAGGAAGGATTTAGGCAAGGCAGAAGGCTTTCATCCCATGCTTTTCAGCTGCATCTGCTTAATGATGCGTGAAATGTATTTGCCCAGTATGTCGAATTCAAGATTTACAATAGAGCCTGGCCGTATGGCATTGAAATTAGTCACCTGGTAGGTATAAGGAATGATGGCCACATCAAAGGAGTTATGCCTTGAATTCACTACCGTCAGGCTCACTCCGTTAACACAGATTGATCCCTTTTCAACCGTCAGGTAGTCCTCACTGGCAGGTTCATAACTAAAACTGAAGTACCAGCTTCCTTCCGCTTCCCTAACCTGCGTACACACTGCTGTCTGATCAACATGTCCTTGCACAATATGGCCGTCAAGCCTGCCATCCATTTTCATGCTCCTTTCAATATTAACCCTGTCACCCGCTTTAAGCAGTCCGAGATTTGATTTAATCAGGGTTTCATGAATGGCAGTAACCATGTAGTTTTCATTTGTTTTTTTAACAACTGTCAGACATACACCATTATGTGAAATGCTCTGGTCTATCTTAAGCTCATCTATGAAAGAACAGGACAGGGTAATGTGCAAATTCTCCCTCTCCTTTTCCAGAGCTGTGACAATGGCTGACTCCTCTACAATTCCTGAAAACATGCTGCCCGTTTCATTTAATGATTACAAAGATATGCTTTTGAAAGGTTTTTTCAAGTAACGACCAATCATCCTTAAAAAGTGTTTTTCTCCTTTCGCCAGAAATCTTACCGTTACCGGAACGTAATACAGATGCTTTTTAAGCTGTTTGTCCCTGATCATTATTTCCCTGAAGCGGGTGGCATCTTTTTCTGTCGTAAATATATAGCCTTTACCATTTGTCGATGATTCCCACCTCCTGCGAATTTTTGCCAGATCTTTTTCGTTATACGAATGGTGATCCGGGAAGATCATTTCATCCTTGAGGTTCAGCTTTTGGCGCAGAAAGTCTGAAAGTGGCTTTGGGTTAGCTATTCCGGTGACCAGGAAAATGCAGGTCTTTTCTTCTTTAAGCTTTTTATATGTAATGACATGCTTTTTGCTTTTATGTTTTCCTTTACAGACCGGAACGGGTTCTCCGTAAACATATGTCGTAAAAAAAACGGGTTTTCCTGGAAAATCCTTTAACTTATCACGAAATGCCTGTCTTTCTGAAACTTTAATGTCAGACGGACATTTGGATATGATAAATATGTCTGCTCTTGCGGCATTCCTCCAAGGTTCGCGAAGATTACCCGCTGGCAGCAGTCTGTCTCTAAATACAGGCCGGTTATAATCAATTATCAGTATAGAAAGGCCGGGATTTACATAACGGTGCTGAAAGGCATCATCCAGCAGGATAAGATCCGTATTGCCGCTGGTCTGCATAAGCCGACGGATACCATGGACACGTCTGCGGTCGACAGCTACTGTAAGTTCCGGAAACTTTTTTTTGAGCTGCAGGGGTTCGTCACCTACTTCAGCCACGCTTGACATTCCGGAAACAAGGATGAAATACCTTGTCTTTCTTTTATACCCCCTGCTGAGAACTGCAAGCCTGTATTCATCTTTGAGAGCGCTGACAAGGTATTCGATATGAGTGGTTTTTCCGGTTCCCCCCGATGTCAGGTTGCCAACCGAGATAACCGGGACAGTAAATGAAAATGAATGCAAAAGGCCACTGTCAAATAAAAGGTTCCGCAATCCGACCGCAAGGCCATACAGCCACGCAAATGGGAGAAGGAAAAGGCGGATAGGCTGCAATTTCATTTAATGATTATGCTGTTCGTCAATGAACGATCATATCAAAGGGAAGCCTTGCCTGGAGGCCGCCAGAAAGGGTGATCTGCTGCAGAGATTCGTAGAATCTGAAACTTTCGCCCAGCTCC
>JAXDCR010000296.1:0-3498 GCA_034677845.1 Bacteroidales bacterium
TCCTTTCCAGTAGATCCTCCGGCACGAGGGACACAGGTGGAATTCCTCGAAATACCTGACAGTTTTGGGCTGTAAACGGGCAATGATGTCTTGCTTTGCGACGGCAACTACCGGAACATTGCACTCAAGGCAGCGCCGGAACAGCTTGACTGAGTTTTTCAGGTCAAGGCGAACGATAACTTCCTTAAGCTGATCAAGGCATTTCTCCGAGCGCAGGCAATACCCCCTGAGCGCCCTTTTGTTCTTGAGCAAGTCCCTGTCCCTTGTCAGAATGACCCTTTGTTCATCCCCGGCGATTATGATGATCTCCTCATCGCTGTAATCATTCCCGTATAGGGTGTCGAAACCGCACATCCGGAGGTATCTGGCAAGTTTTCCCAGATGGGTGTCAGCAATGAATCTGGGCTCTCGTAAAGGCCTCTCCCTGAGGCGGACAAGAGGTGAAAGATCAAATGCCTCAAATACCGGGTAAACTGAAATGCGATCGCCATCCCGCAGGCGATGGCTGAAACCGACTGACAGTCCGTTCACAAGAATCAGGTCTACCTCGACATGGGGTACGCCAAGGGCTTCAATGGCAAACTTAACAGAGGGACTGCCCCTGAAATTCCAGACAATCCATTGTTTTCTGGACGCAGGCGACAGGAAATCGTTCAGCTCTTCATAGAACCTGAAACAGGCAGTCTTTGGGAGATCCGTATCCATTTTTAAGGTGAAAAAAAATGCAGCCACTCAGGATAAGGCAATGGCACTGACAACCTTAAGTATTCAGAGGCCACTCTCAGCAGGTCAGGTGCAGGATCAGGTTAGTATCCTTATCGTTGACATGCTCAACAGCCTTTGGTGTTTTCATGGTGATGATTTCAACCCCCTTCTGTTTTGCCATTTCAAACACCTGTTTCATGACCGGCAGTGCCCCGCTATGTCCCGTTCCGATGACCAGTTTTTTGCATTCCCAGGGGATATTCTCCCTATGTGAAAGTGGTGTGTGACCGTAATCTTCACGGTACTTCTTGGATTCCCCCTTTTTTCGTTTGCGCACCTGTCCCCCGTCAATGACCACATCCTTTTCATAGGTTATTCCGTCAATCATGACCGACCCGAATGAAAGATTGTTAACTTTCATGCTTTTTCCTATTTATTTGCAGGTACTTCCCCTAAATTTATAAAAAAGACGCTGTTTGAACTGCATGTCAGCTTAACTTTTATTATGGCAAACGCTTTACCTTTGCTACAGATTCCTGCATGATGGCCGCAGCCATTTAACCTGACCTCATTCCTTTGTTTCAACCTGAGGCATTCAAAATGAATTAAATGACCCACTTTTTCCGAAGGCACCATTTATCTGTTTGTCGCAATGGCTTTGCTACCTGATTACCCAATAATCACCTGCATGCGTTTATGCCTTTATGGTTATTTAATTTACTGACCCTTATTAAATTATAAATATAGGCCATGCCGTATTTTTAATTTTTAATCTTCTGCATACGATTAATGTTTAACTTTTCCGAAAAATCAGACACATCAAATGACCAGCAGACGTAAAAAGCAAAAGAACCCGGGAGTTGACAAGAAATCCCTTACAACCAGCCTGATAGGCATCTTCACCCTTCATCCGAAAAAGACTTTCAATTACAAACAACTGGCTTCGCAGCTGCTGATCACTGACAAGTCGGAAAAAAGACTCATCACAGAGGTTCTTTATGAGTTGAAAGAGAAAGAGACCCTGGAGGAATTGTCAACCGGCAGATTCAGGCTTAAAGCTCAGGGCGGGACCGTCATCGGCACGGTGCAGATCGAGCGCGGGGGCTATGGTTATGTAACATCCGAGACCATTCATGAAGACATTTTTATATCGCAGAACAATTTAAACCATGCCCTTGACGGCGATTCCGTGAAAGTTTTCGTTTATGCCCATAAAAAGACAGAATCACTTGAAGGGGAGGTTGTGGAAGTTCTTGAACGGGCCCGCGAAACCTTCGTGGGAACTGTGGAACTTGCCCAGAACCTTGCCTTCCTTGTCCCGGACAGCAGGCAGATGCCTTTTGACCTTTTCATCCCGCTTGACAAGCTTAACGGGGCACGGCACGGGCAGCGGGCCATTGCAAGGCTGGTGGACTGGCCACGAAGGGCGAAGAATCCCTTTGGGGAAATCATTGAGATCCTCGGTGACCAGGGAGACAACGAAGCTGAAATGCACGCTATCCTGGCCGAATTCGGATTGCCATACAAATTTCCTGAAGATGTTGAGGAAGAGGCCTCACGCATCCCTGATCAGATCAGGGCAGCCGATTACCGATCCAGGCGCGACTTCAGAGGCGTGCCAACCTTCACGATCGATCCTGAAGATGCCAAGGATTTTGATGATGCCCTTTCCATGAGAAAAAAGAGCGATGGCCTTTGGGAAGTCGGGGTGCACATTGCCGATGTAACGCATTATGTCAAACCCGGCACCCTCATTGATGAAGAAGCCCTGCAGCGGGGAACCTCTGTTTATCTGGTCGACCGGGTTGTTCCCATGCTGCCAGAACGGTTGTCAAACTACATCTGCTCCCTCAGGCCGGATGAGGACAAGCTTTGTTTTTCGGCAGTCTTTGTGCTCAATGACGAGGCAGAGATTCTGCAGGAGTGGTTCGGTCGCACCATCATCCGCTCGGGAAAAAGGTTTTCCTACAAGGAAGCCCAGCAGGTTATCGACAGCCGGCAGGGGATCATGAGAGACGAGCTTCTGAAGCTCAACGAACTGGCACAAATCCTGCGTAAAAAACGTTTCAGAAACGGCGCGGTGGATTTCGAACGGGAGGAGGTGAAAATAGAGGTTGATGAAAAAGGCCGTCCCGTCAGCATATATGCCAGTGAGCACTGGCAATCCAACGAACTGATAGAGGAATTTATGCTGCTGGCCAACAGGCAGGTGGCCGGTTATGTTGGCAAACCGGTTGACAGGAAAGAACAAAAAACCTTCGTTTACCGCGTGCATGATCGTCCGAACGATGAAAAGCTGCAGAAGTTCTCGCAGTTTGTCAAACGGTTCGGTTACAGGCTTTCACTAAAGACCGGTAAAGACGTGGCTTATTCCCTGAACCGGCTGCTCACCGAAGTTAAGGGCAGAAACGAGCAGGATATTGTTGAGAACCTTGCCCTCAGGGCTATGGCCAAGGCCGAGTATTCGACCCGGAACATCGGGCATTACGGTCTGGCTTTCGACTACTATACCCATTTCACGTCGCCCATCCGCCGTTACCCTGATATGATGGTACACCGTCTGCTGGCGGATTACCTCGGAGGGGCCCCCTCACGCAACCAGAAAGTCCATGAAAAGATGTGCCGCCAGGCGAGCAAAATGGAGCTGCTTGCCATGGAAGCTGAAAGGACATCCGTCAAGTACAAGCAGGCTGAATTTCTTAAAGAACGGATAGGACAGGTTTTCGATGGCATCATTTCAGGAGTCACACAGTGGGGGGTGTATGCCGAGATCATCGAGAACAAATGCGAGGG
>JAXDCR010000297.1:0-23303 GCA_034677845.1 Bacteroidales bacterium
TCCTGCTATCTGTCGTGCCGGCCATAATAAATGAAACGGGACTGGAAGACCAGCAGATCTGCCAGCACTCTCAGGCCCAGCCGCTGGCGGCAGCACCGGCGTCGGGGGGACTGAACGGCATAACTTATGAATGGATCAGCAGGGAACAGGGATCTGCCGGATGGGTGAGGGCTGACGGAATATGGAACCAGCAGGTGTACACCCCTCCGCCGCTCGAAGCGACCACACTGTTTGTCCGAAAGGCATACTCGGATATTTGCACAAGCATAAGCGACACGGTAACCATAAAAGTGTACACGGCCATCAGCAACAACAGCATCCTTGGTTCTTCGGTGCAATATACCTGTGAGGGCAGTCCCCGGCAACTTGAAGGCAGCCTGCCGGAAAACGGAAAACCGGGGGACTACGCTTACAGATGGGAACAAAGCTCAGACCAGGGTATATGGACAGAGGCACAGGGAGATTCACCCGCCCGGAAAAGCTTTCATTCCGACGCACTCTCCGGTCGCACCTACTTCCGCAGGATAGTCTTCTCTTCGGCAGACCTGCAGGAATGTGCAGATACGAGCAATGTAGTGGAAGTCAGGATAAATCCCCTGCCCCGGGGGGATGTGATGGCATCCGACGACAGCCTCTGTGCAGGCGAAAGTCTTGCTGTAAGATTCACTGTTTCAGGGGTCAACGGACCCTTTGACGTGACGGTTGGCAACGGATTCGTATCGGCAACGAAGTACGGTGTTTCCGCACCGGCTGACTCTCTATTTATTAACCTGATCTCCAGTCAGCAACTTGTGATGCTGTCCGTGGCCGATGACAGCGGCTGCTATGCCGACCTTACCGGGAATGACGGGGTGGTGCAGGCAACTGTACTTGAAGTGCCTTCTGCAAACGCCGGAGAGGATGACGAGATTTGCAGCAACATGTACACCCTTCAGGCTGAAAAGAGCGTCATTGGCTCATCAGGATGGTGGACAGCCACTGGGGCAGCTTTTGACGATGCGTCAGATGAAAACGCCAATGCAACAGTGACGGGCTATGGCCTGAGGACATTCACATGGACGGAAGCCAACTGGCGCTGTACGGACCAGGACGAGGTGAACGTCATTTTCCATGAACAGCCTGCCACACCTGATGCGGGTGAAGATCAGGTGCTTGATTTTTCATATGCCACGCAGCTCGGGGCAATGCCTCCTCCGGTGGGAACAGGAACATGGTCTTTTATATCGGGCCAGGGCGTACTTGACGATCCTGCAGCCGCGGATGCGCATGTCAGCGAACTTGGGCAGTCGAACATACTCAGATGGACAGTGACAAATGGCACATGCGATGCCGTGAGTGATGAAGTGTCCATTGCCGTCAGTCCCCTTTCCATTCCAAAAGGCTTTACGCCGAACGGTGACGGTATAAATGATGTTTTCGACATCGGGGCTGTTCATGCAGAAAAGATAAAAATCAGGATCTTCAACGCCACAGGAACACTGGTTTATGAATCGGATGATTATATGAATGATGAACCATGGGACGGAAAAAGTCTGAACGGGTCTGAACTGCCGGAAGGCACTTACTATTATGTTGCCGATATCAGGGTCACCGGACGCCAGCAGGAGGTTCAGTTCCGGTCATTTGTCGAAATAATGAGGTAGATGCGCAGGGTAATACTCACCGGAATTGTCATGCTGCTGCCTTTATTTGCAGCAGCTCAGGAACAGGCAGTGCTGTACAGCCACATGAACCATAACGGGCTGTCTGTCAACCCTGCCTATTGCGGAAGCCATGGGATGCTCAGCATTGCCCTGACACACCGGAGCCAGTGGATAGGATTTGAAGGAGCCCCCTCCTTCAACACATTCAGCCTGCATTCACCGCTTAAAGACACAAAGGTTGGCCTTGGCCTTATCGTGATGAATGAAAGCATAGGGTTGCGCAGATACAACGGCATTTACATCAATTATGCCCACAGGCTTGCACTGGGCAGGGGAGTCCTTGCCATGGGCTTGAAGGCAGGAGTGTCTGCGGGAACATTTGAAACCATTGACCTGGGAAACGGAGATCTGGTTTTCAGCGAAAATGCCGAAAAATACCTTCTCCCCAATTTCGGGATTGGCATATACTATCATACTGACAACTTCAACGCAGGCCTTTCGGTGCCCATGATGCTGGGATATGAGACCAGCGGCAACGGAGAAGTGATCGCATATCATGATTTCAAAAAGTACACGAGTTACGGAACTGTTTCATTGAAGGTTCCGCTGTCAGAGAACTGGAAAATAAATCCCGCCGTCCTCGCCCAGTACAACCAGGCAACCGGCCTGGTCATGGAAGGAGGCGTCAGCATGCTTTACAGGGATATGCTTGGAGCAGGGGCAGGATACCGCAACAAGGGGTCTGTCATTATGATGATTGACTGCAGGGTAACACAGCAGCTGAAAATCGGGTTGGCCTATGACTACGGCCTCAGCGGTATTAATACATACAACCGCAGTTCGGTTGAAGTGGCCTTTGAATACAATTTCGGTTACCGTATAAAAATGGCCAATCCGACATTGTTCTAAAGGATGAAAAAACCTGAAACCATAGGAATGTCTTTGCTGATGACACTCTGCTGCCTGGGAACCGTCAGTGGCCAGCAGCTGTACAAAGCATCCTCCCTGTCGATCAACACATCCTCGAAGGAACTGGCACCTGCCTTCTTCCAGGGGGGCCTTGTGTTCTGTTCCGACCGGAAAAATGAGTGGTTCATCAGCATTACAGACCAGAACAACAATCTGCTTACCAACCTGTACTATGCCGAACAGAAAAAACCGGGTTCTTTCGGCAACGTCACGCTTTTTTCAAAGGACATTACCACACCCTTGTTTGAGGGACCTGCCACATTCAGCCGTGACGGCAAAACAGTCTATTTCACAAGAAACATTGAGAACTCATTCAGGCTGAGCAACCGTCAGGGCAGGGATACGACCTTCGGCATCTTCAGCGCATCACTCGTGAACGGTCAGTGGACCAACATAAGCGCCTTCAGATATAACAGCACATCTTACAATACAGGATATCCAAGCCTCTCACCTGATGGCAGACACCTGTTTTTTTGCAGCGACAGTCCGGAAGGATCCGGAGGTTTTGACCTGTATGTTTCCGAGCTCGAAAACGGAAGGTGGACTCAACCAGTCAACCTGGGGCCTGAAGTCAATTCATCCGAAAATGAGGTGTTCCCTTTTATGCATGAGAACGGACGGCTTTATTTTGCTTCACGGGGACATGGCCAGACACGCGACCTTGACATATACTACACCGAACAGGTGAACGGGGTATGGAAAGAACCGGTTCACCTGCCGGAACCGTTCAACAGCCGGTATGACGATTACGGACTTATTTTCACTCCGGAAATGGATTCAGGATATTTTGTTACCGACCGGCGCGGATCCGATGATATCTGGCTTGCGGTTACAACCATACCAGTTTTTACCTCCTGTCCCGGCCAGCAGGAAAATGATTACTGCTACATATTCTATGAATCCAACAACACGGAAGTGGACACCAGCCTTTTTGCCTATGAATGGGATCTCGGTGACGGAACCCTGGTGCGGTCTCTCAGGGCGGAACACTGCTACGCAGCGGCTGATACTTACAATGTAGCCCTTAATGTAATTGACAAGGTCACCGGGGAGATTTACTTCAGCCAGGCGAGACACCGGCTTGTGGTGGAGAAGATCGAACAGCCGTACATCACCGCCCCTGACAGCGTTCATGCAGGTGAGACAATCAGGTTCAGTTCACTTGAATCACACTTTACTGATTTTGAACCCGAACATGGTTACTGGGAATTTGGCGACGGTGACCGCGCGGCTGAATTTGAAACCAGCCATGTCTATACCCGCCCGGGAGTGTATGATGTGGTATTGGGACTGACAGGAAAAATAGAAGACCCGGCATCACCGGTTAGAAAAGAATGTGTGACCAGAAAGATAACGGTTTTAAGCAGGGTCAGATAGCAGAAAATCCCGCTCCTGTGTATCCATTGTCAGAATTTATCGTATAGCATGATAGCAGCTTGTTCCCGTTCAGGAAATGACAGATGCAGGGTCATTGTATCCTGAAGGGTGGGGCAGCGGAACGGCTGCCGGTCTGTTGCAGATATAATAATGGAGATAATATGAAGTACTTTCTGGCATGGATATCCGCGTTCTCACTGGTGCTCAGCATGAACGCCCAGCCTGTGCCTGCAGGTGACGAGAACATCCCTTACCTGATGACCTTTAGTCCGGGAGCAGGCACTTCATGGGGTGACGATGATTTCTCACAGGCATTTTTCTTTCTGATACCAAAATCTTTCACCCAGCCCGTACATATCAGGGTTTATGACCCTGATATAGGTGGCAATGTCGATGAGATAGATGGTTTATGGGACAGCCGGTCGACATTTTCTGTATACGGCGGCAAGGAATGCTATTCACACGAGGATGCGAAAAAAACCTCGCCGGAAGGTAACTATAAAAGCGGTAACCTGCTTGCTTCCAAAACGTTCGGAGAGCAGGCTTCGTATGACCAGAAATGGTATACCTTCGGGCCCTTCAATCCCTCAGAAGGAGAGTTCGTGCAAAACTTCGACGGCTATATCTTTAAAGTGCTGTGCGAGGGAATATCCGGCAACGACGGTAACCTGTACAGGTATTTTCTTTCAACCATGGCAGATCAGAACAAAGCTGTGGAAGGCGCCAATGCCTTTGCCTACGAATACTCTTTCCGCATGTATGATGATCCCAACGAAGTATCACATATCTATCCTTATGTGGATGAGCCTACCATCTCCGTCAGGCTTTCAAATTTTGACTGGGACAGCGACGGCATGATTCGCATCGTGTCGGTTGCCCGTCAGGGACAGATCATCAAAGTATCCGGCGAAGATGCATGGAAAGAGGACGAATTTAAGATAAACGAGGAAGAAAAAAACACCTCGCTTGACATTCAGTTCATTAAGAGAAAAACCTCACCCGTCAGGAACAACAACGTGGTGGTGAATGTGCAGAACCAGTACGGCGAATTCATGCCATTCTTTGTCATACCTATCGGCGGCGTTCCCAAATACAAGTACGGCATTACGGTCGAGAAAAACTGATTATCCCGGATAACATGCGCAGATTGCTGATTGCCTGTATAATGGCTGCCTTGCTTCCGGCTCTTCGGGAGACCCTGTCTGCCCAGGAATTCGGAATCAGGAACTACGGAATACGCGAAGGCCTGTGCCATGCTTTTGTCTATACCGTCAGCCAGGATAAAACGGGATACATCTGGCTTGGCACTGGTGAAGGAATATGCCGGTTCAACGGACTTGAATTCGACAATCCTGTGTACCAGGATTCGCTGGCATCTGAGGTAGCCGCTGTCAGCTACACAGACAGTGAGGGAACAATCTGGTTCGGATACCACAGTGGTAACATTGCCAGCTATGACGGCACCCGGTTCCGGATCATGAAAGCCGGACCGGATGTGCCGGGCGCCATCACCGGTTTTGCCGAAACAGACGAGCACAAACTGCTTTTTTCAACGCTCAATAATGGTATCTATCACCTTGATGCACAGGATGATACAGCATACAGGGCAGAGGGACTCGGAGAAGCCATGTACACAGCGCTGCTGGTTTCCGGCAAATGGCTGCTGGCAGGGACACAGGGGGGTCTTTATGTATATGAATCGTCTTCAGAAAACGGTGCTTACAGGCAGCGATATTTCACGGATGAACTGGAGCTGACAAGAATCAACGACATTCAGCAGGCGGGGGGACAGAATGCCTTCTGGGTGGCAACGGAAGACCTGGGCCTTTTCAGAATAACCCCCGGTGAAAATGAGATCATTCTCACAGCTGTGAAAGGACCATACGATCTGACCGGTGAAAATCTTCAATCCGTTTATGAAGACAGGGATGGTCAAATATGGCTGAGTACCCTGCATAACGGAGTCATCAGGCTTGATGCACCTGACGCATCAGGTCAGTTCGCAGGCTTTTCCGTGTACAATAAAGACAATGGCCTGTCTGGCAATGCAACCAAAAGGGTTTTTCAGGACCTCGAAGGCAACATCTGGATTGCCACTTATGGTGAAGGACTCGCCCTGCTGGTGGGGCAGGCTTTTACTTTCTTCAGTTTCCCGGATGCGGAGTTTGGAAATGACGTGAAGTCTCTCCTGATCCATAACGGGCAGGAAATTTTCATCGGTGGCAATACGGGACTGTTCACAACGGGTCCCGGATGGGACAGGCCGCTGAAAAGGGTGAGCGCCATGCCGGAGGACAGAATTACAGCACTTCACATGTACAAGGACAAACTCCTGATCGGAACGGAGCAGCACGGACTATACGAAATGAACCCGTCAACCCGTCGGGTAAGCAAAATAAATATGCAGGCCAACTCTCTCGGCAACAGTGTCAACGCCATTGCTTCTGACAGCCTGCGGGTTTACCTTGCCACCCAGGATGGCATTTATGTACTTGACAACCAAATGCAACAGGAAGCCCACTATACAACGCTGGAGGGACTTCCCCATAACAATATCGAACAGGTGATCGTTGACGGGAAGCAGCGCCTCCTCTTTGCCACGCGCACAAACGGAATTTACCAGCTGACCCGTGAGGGTGACGCGGTTAACCTGTACCCGACAGGCAAGGGGGAGATACGCTTCAGATCCATTGCTGAGGATGGAGAAGGCAACCTGTGGGCTGCCACAGACGGTGACGGCGTTTTTTTCTTCAGCCGCGATACGTTCTACCACATCACCGACGTGTCAGGATTGAAATCAAACTATTGTTACAGCCTGGTGGCCGGCAACAACCAGACCATGTGGGTCGGACACCGCCTTGGAGTCAGCCGCATAAATACGGCCAACCTGAGGATCGGTATCTATGACCTGAACATCGGGATCACCGGAGACTTCAACCAGAATGCCACATACGGTGATCCTGCCGGCAGACTGTATTTCGGTACTACCGAAGGGGTGATGTGCTACGACCCGGAAAGGGATAAGAACGCAACGTCCCCGCCCATCTCCGTCATCACCAAGGTGCTTATTTCAGACAAGGAATATGATGTCAACCAGGAGATTTCTTTACCCTACAGGGCTTACAAGCTCAGAATAGAGTTCACGGGACTGCATTACAGCGACCCTGAAGCTGTGACCTATCAGTATATGCTGGAGGGGCATGACCTCGGATGGTCAGATATAACTACCCAGAACTTTGCCAGTTATCCGAGGATCGAAGACGGCGAATATACTTTCTACCTGAGGTCTTTCAGCGGGGAGGGCCTTTCACAGGAAGAACCCGCCTGGGTTAAGATAAAGATCAGGCTTCCCATCTGGAAAACCTGGTGGTTTATCAGCCTTGCCGTTCTGTTCCTGTTTGCCGCCGTATATGTCATTATCCGTGTACGGGAGCATAAGCAGAAGGAATTACAGCAATATCTTGAAAATGAATTGAATGCAAGAACCAGGGAGGTCGTGGAGCAAAAGGAAGTGATTGAAACCAAAAACCGCGACATCACCGACAGCATCACCTACGCCAAGCGCATACAGACAAGCATGCTCCCGCCCATTCAGCGTCTTCAGCAATACTTTTCAGGGTGCTTTGTGTTCTACTGCCCTCGTGATATTGTCAGCGGCGACTTTTACTGGTTTGACAGGGTGAACGAGAACAAATTCTTTGTGGTTTGCGCTGATTCAACGGGGCATGGGGTGCCTGGCGCTTTCATGTCTATGATAGGCTCCACGCTGATCAAGGATATCTGCATGCGTGAGGCGGGTCATTCCCCTTCCCAGGTATTGCAGGCGCTTGACCGTGAGCTGAAAAACACGCTGAACCAGAATCTGGAGGATGGCACCAAACCAAGTGACGGAATGGATATTATCGTATGCGAGATAGATCTGAGGACCCATTACATAAGGTTTGCAACCGCCATGCGACCCATCATCATTTACCGCAACGGGGAGGAAGTGTTTATAAAAGGAAGCAGAAATTCTATCGGCGGACACTATGAAAGGGAGGACAATGTATTTGTTGACGAAGGTCTTCAGCTCAGCAGGGGAGATATTATATACATGTTTTCAGACGGGTATGCTGACCAGTTTGGGGGACCGATGAACAAAAAATTCAAAATGGTCAGACTCAAGAATATGTTGCAGGAAATATACCAGAAACCCATGGATGAGCAATACAACCACATTCAGTCAACGTTCAACAGCTGGAAGGAACATAGCACCCAGGTAGATGACGTGCTTTTCATGGGCATCAAGATCTGAAAAAATCTGCTCCCTCAGGCGATATTTCTGAAGCTCACTGCATTCATGCAACCCGGAACCCCTACTTGAAAGCATTCATCTTGAGCATGGCGATTTCCCTGGGTGACAGGTAGCGCCATTCACCTCTGCGGAGGTTCTTTTTTGTCAGGCCTGCAAAGTACACGCGGTCAAGTTTGACAACCTCATATCCAAGGTATTCAAATATCCTTCTGACAATGTGGTTACGGCCCGAATGAATCTCAATTCCCACCTGGGTTTTATCTGCCGGATCGATATAGCTGATGGCATCGGCCTTTATAAAACCGTCATCAAGATTGATGCCGGCGGATGCCTTTTCCAGATCGCCCTGCCGCAGGCCCTTGTTGAGCTGAACATGATAAACCTTTAGCTTTTCAAATCTGGGATGGGTAAGTCGTTTTGTCAGCTCCCCGTCGTTTGTGAGAAGCAGAACGCCAGTCGTGTTGCGGTCGAGCCTGCCCACCGGGTATACCCTGGCCTTGCAGGCCCCGTGCAGCAGGTCAATCACAGTCTTTTTTGCATGAGGATCTTCAAGGGTGGTTATATAATCCTTTGGCTTGTTCATCAGTATGTAAACCTTTTTCTCCTCACGGATTGTCTCGCCATTGTACTTGACAACGTCCGAAGGGGTGATCTTCACACCCAGACTGGTGACAAGCCTGTCATTGACGGTTACCAGTCCCGCCTGTATCAGTTCATCTGCCTGACGCCGGGAACATATACCGGTACTGGCAAGGTACTTGTTCAGGCGGATCTGTGCCGGCGCCTCCCCTCTCCCGGGCATCTCCTTTAAAGCATTCTTCCCTGAAATGACCTTGCGACCATGACTTTTCCTGTCGGCCTGCCGGGGAGCGGCATCCAGGCGGGCGGCAAAGCTTGACTTTTTGCGGCTTGCAGCGGTGCCGGTGCGGCTGCCGGCAGTTGCTCCCGGTTTTGGACGCGGCATGGTGCCGGAGCGACTGACGGACCGCACACGTGTCTTGCGGTCCGCCCTGACGGCCGGGGAAGCGGCAGACCGGATACCTCTTTTACGGCTGCTTCTGATTGTGACCATATTATGTGTTATTAAATCGTTATTTATTTATAATTTTGGCCCCGGAATACAGATACATTTGAAATTCAAAAGCTTTGTGCGTCTGTCATTTTGTACTAAATGTAGAGAATTTTACCAGACCGGGATGTTAAAAAAATAAAAAAACCTTTCATGGCTTTGATAAAATCAATATCGGGTATCCGCGGAACCATTGGCGGAGATCCGGGAAAATCACTTACACCTGTTGACATCGTCCACTTTGCATCTGCTTTTGGCACCATGGTCGCATCGGGATGCGAAGGGAGAACACCAGTGATGGTGGTGGGCAGAGACGCAAGGATATCAGGAGAGATGGTTTCATCGCTCGTATGCGGAACACTGACAGGTCTCGGCATCCAGGTTGTCAATCTTGAACTGGCGGCCACACCTACTGTGGAAATGGCCATCACACATAAAAGGGCTGACGGAGGAATCATCATCACGGCAAGTCACAACCCGGGCAACTGGAACGCGCTCAAACTGCTGAATGATAAAGGTGAATTCATTTCCGCAGAAGAAGGGGCCAGGCTGCTGAAAATAGTCGGTGAAATGAAATACGACTTCGCCCCGGTCAGCAGACTGGGCAGGGTGATCCAGGATGACTCCATGAACCGGGTTCATATTGACAAAATAACGGAACTGGATATGGTGAACCCCGAACGGATCAGAAAAGCCGGCTTCAGGGTCGTTGTGGACTGTGTCAACTCGGTGGGGGGCATCGTGCTGCCCTTGTTGCTTAAAGCCATCGGTGTAAGGGATGTTCTGGAACTATATTGCGAGCCCACGGGTATTTTCCCGCATGATCCTGAGCCTTTGCCAGGCAACCTCGAGGCCATTTCCGCAGAGGTGGTGAAACAGCATGCCGATGTGGGTTTTGTGGTTGATCCGGATGTTGACCGGCTGGCCATTGTCTGTGAGGATGGATCCATGTTCGGGGAGGAATATACACTGGTGGCCGTTTCAGATTATGTTTTCAGGCACCGGAAGGGACACGCTGTGTCAAATCTGTCTTCGACCTGGGCTTTGCGTGATGTGGCCCTTCAGCAGGGATGCACCTGGTCTGCCGCAGCCGTCGGGGAGGTGAATGTCGTGAATGAAATGAAACGTACCCAGGCAGTTATCGGGGGAGAGGGCAACGGCGGGGTGATTTATCCTGGTTTGCATTATGGACGTGATGCCCTGGTGGGAATCGCGCTTTTCCTGTCGCACCTCGCTGTCTCAGGAATGAGCTGCTCAGCTTTGCGCAGGTCCTATCCTGATTATTACAACTCAAAGAACAAGATGGTTCTGGAGCGAATGGAGGATGTTGATGGCATCCTTGCAGGCATCAGAGAAAAATACAGCCAGGAAAAGATCAACGAACTGGACGGTATCAAGATCGAATTTGACACGGAATGGGTTCACCTGCGCAAATCAAATACCGAGCCGGTAATCAGGGTCATCAGCGAAAGCAGGAGTCAGGAAAGGGCTGATTCACTTGCCGGGCAGATCATGGAGGACATCGGCAGACTTATGAGGCACTGAGATGCCATGACAATAGGCCGATATGATAAACCAAGTTGCCGGGAGCCATTCATTACCGTATTCATTAAACCTTCGTGTCATAAAACATAAATTTGTATGAAACACCCATGCAAGGGACTTTTCATAACTTAGCGAAGCGATCTTATGAGCAAAGCGAATATAAAATCATGATTATATTGTGTTCCATGTGATGTGTATCAAGCTTATATTAATAAACTGATGACAATATAATCACAAGAATGCAATTGTCACCTGGTGAGGTTGCGGACACCTTTTAAAACATGATGATTTTCAAATAAATTAACATATTCAATAAATGGCCTTCAGATCCGGATTCGTCAACATTATCGGTAACACCAATGTCGGAAAATCTACCCTCTTGAACAGGCTGACCGGTGAAAAGCTGGCCATTGTGACCCCTAAGGCACAGACCACCAGGCACAGAATACTGGGAATACTGAACGGTGAAGGCTACCAGATCATTTTCACCGACACCCCGGGCATCATCAAACCTGCCTATAAACTTCATCATGCCATGATGCGGCAGGTGACAACCGCACTGGACGATGCTGACATTATCCTTTACGTTACCGATGTGAAAGAGTCGGGAGAAAAGAATGAGCGATATATTAAAAAGCTTAAGACAATAAATGTGCCTGTCATGGTAGCCATCAATAAATCTGACCTGTCATCCGGCGCAGAGGCGGAAAAACTTGAATCCGCATGGAAGGTTTTGCTTCCCGGAGCCACGGTCATCAGTATCTCGGCGCTGCATGGTCTGCATGTGGACGACCTGCTGCAGGAGGTGATCCGTAAACTTCCGGAAGGACCGGAATATTATCCTGGTGATACCCTGACGGACAGGAACGAACGGTTTTTTGTCACGGAGATCATCAGGGGCAGGATTTTTAACCAGTTTGAGCAGGAAGTTCCCTATTCCTGTGAAGTCAGGATTGAATCCTATAAGGAGACTGATAAACTGGTACATATCGACGCAATCATACACGTCATGCGCGAATCTCAGAAGGGCATTCTGATAGGCCATAAGGGCGCGGCCCTGAAAAAACTGGGCACTGATGCCAGGGCTGATATTGAAAGTTTTCTGGGAAGGAAGGTTTATCTTGGTTTGCAGGTAAAAGTAACTCCGGAGTGGCGCGATGATGACAGATATCTCCGGAAATTCGGCTACCTCGGATGAATAAAGCCAATGTCATATGGGAAACATGGTAGCGCTGGTAGGGCGTCCCAACGTGGGAAAATCAACTTTGTTCAACCGCCTCACCGAAAGCAGGAATGCTATCGTACATGAAACAAGCGGAGTGACCCGTGACCGGCATTACGGCAAATGCGTGTGGAATGGCATCGAGTTTTCTGTGATTGACACCGGCGGTTACATTGAAGGATCGGGGAACATCATTGAAAATGAGACACGCAAGCAGGTGCTGCTGGCCATTGAGGAGGCCGATGTCATACTTTTCCTGGTGGATGTGGCGGAGGGGTTGTCGGCACTGGACGAGGAACTGGCACTTATGTTGCGCAGGAGCGATAAAAGGGTGCTTCTTGTTGTCAACAAGGCAGACAACAATGTAAGATACTGGGATGCGGGGGTTTTTTACCAACTGGGACTCGGGGAGCCTTACCCTGTCAGTGCCGTCAACGGAAGCGGCACCGGAGAGCTCCTGGATGAGGTGGTGCGTTGCTTTGTAAATGCAGGGTCAGCGGATGCGGAGGATGGACTTCCAAGGATTGCGGTTGTCGGCAGGCCGAATGTCGGAAAGTCAACCCTAATCAATTCCCTGCTCGGCGAGGAGAGAAGCATCGTGACACCTGTTGCGGGCACGACGAGAGATTCGGTCCATACCCTGTATAAAAAGTATAACCATCGTTTTTATCTTGTTGATACGGCCGGCATAAGGAAAAAAGGCAAAGTGACCGGAAATATTGAATTTTATTCCGTGCTCCGTTCCATAAGGGCAATAGAGAGCGCGGATGTCTGCCTGCTGATGATCGATGCCGTGCAGGGTTTTGAATCGCAGGATATGTCAATCCTGAACATTATCAGGAAGAATAACAAGGGCCTTGTGCTGCTGGTCAACAAATGGGACCTTGTGCAAAAAGACAGCCACACTTCCAGGAACTTTGAACAAAGCATCCTCGAAAAAACAGCCCCCTTCAGGGACATACCGGTCATATTCATATCCGCCATCAACAGGCAGCGCATCCACAAAGTCATTGAAACTGCCATGGAGGTTTATTCCAACAGGATGCGAAAAATTCCAACTTCAGAGCTGAACGAGCACATGCAGAAAGTCATTGAGGAATACCCGCCACCTTCCCACAGGGGTAAATACATTAAAATCAAATACGTGACCCAGCTGCCCACCCATGCCCCTTCCTTTGCCTTCTTTTGCAACTTTCCCGAACATGTCACTGAGGCCTATAAAAGATTTCTTGAGAACAAGCTCAGGGCACAATACAATTTTAAGGGAGTGCCCATTCAGATATTCATGAGAAAGAAATAATTTTGGTGTGTGTTTTAAGTTAATAAACGACCATACTTGTTTTGAGATGAAAACCGTTCACCCCCTGGTTATGCTGGCAGTTTTATCATTGATTTTCTTCCCCTCCTGCGAGGAGGTTGAACAGATCAGTAAAATACCGGCCATCACTTTCAAGAGCTTTGAGTTGTCTGAGATGGACACCATGAGCAATACGATCCTTGTGGGGACCCTTACATTCAGTTTTATAGACGGCGATGCCGATATTGGCGTGAACACGGATTACGCAGACGGCAACGATTCCGTCAATTTTTTCCTGATGACCTTTGAAAAACTGAACGGCATTTACAGACCCGCAGGGAATGATACCATGAAGTACCAGATACGCTATGATGAGCGGCTTGACCGCGTTGGCCAGAATAAGACCATCAAGGGTGACATCGAGCTTCTTATCTATTATTTTGTGACACCCCCGTACGACACCATCCGGTATGACTTTTATATCGTAGACAGGGCTTTTCATAAGAGCAACACAGAATCAACCACCGATATAGCCTTTTAAGGCACCACTGGCCCTTTTTCATGTACGGGGTGACGCGGGCTACACTTCACCTCGTCTGAGGCAGTAAATCCATGAATTAATGATAGACTGAACACTCGATTTTCCGTGCTACTGTTTGTCAGCTTCATCACCTGGTTTCAGCGGGCTGTGACCGGTTGTCGGAAATGCTGATGCAACCAGACAAACAACAGAATCTTCCGTAAAATCCGGCTTGAATGCTCCTTACACTTCAAAAAAAGCTACGCCATTCAGTCCGGCAGTGAAGATGATCACTCCGAAAAATCAGTCCTCAGCACCTTAAATTCGGTGCGGCGGTTGAGGAAGTGGGCCATTTCCTGTCGGTCTTCATCAGCCAGACTGCTGATAAAACTTTCCGAGAGCACGGTGCCAACGGTCAGAAAAGGATAAGCTTCATTGTCGTTTTTGTCCACCGTTTTTGGAATTGATTCGCCGTAACCTTTGGCAATCAGGCGGTCTTTTGAAATACCCTTACCGATCAGATAATTGACAACGGATTGAGCCCTGCGGTTCGACAGGTCAATGTTATACTCATCAGATGCACGCGAATCGGTGTGCGAACCGAGCTCTATCACAATATTGGGGTTATCGTTCAAAGTTTCAACGAGTTTGTCGAGTGACACCATGGATTCAGGACGGAGATCGGCTTTATCCAGGTCAAAGAAAATGTTTTCAACCTCCACGGGTGCTTCGATGGAAGAGAGGAAAATCTCTGTCTTGAATTCCGTATTCTGGGAAATACCCTTTGTGGATTCCCGTTCCTTTCCCTTAAGAAAACCTTCTTTTTCAGCAATGAACACATAATCTGTACCCGGATTCAGGGTGAACCTGAAAATGCCGTCCCTGCCTGTCCTTGTATCGAGGGTTATGCCATCACTGCCTATTGATTTAACGACTGCATCGGGTATTACTTCATCCGTTTTTTCATTCCTGACAACGCCGACTATATTGAAGCGAACAGGAGGCAGCATGAACGAATAAATATCATCTCCAGACCGGCCTTTGCGTGATGAGCTGAAAAAGCCGCTTTCATTCCCGTCTTCAAAAACGATGCCGAAATCATCGCTGGATGAATTGATCGGGGATTTCATGTTTTCGACTTCCCACTCGCCATTCTCATTCTTTCTGGCTTTGAATATGTCGAGTCCCCCCATCCCTGCAAGACCATCGGATGAAAAATACAGGGTGCCGTCGGCATGAACGTAAGGAAACAATTCATCACCAATGGTATTGACTGAGGGGCCCAAATTGACTGGCCTGTCCCACGGGGACCGGTTATCTTTTCGGGTCACCATCCAGATGTCCTTACTCCTTTTGCCCTCCGGATTCTCCATGCTTCCTTCCATATCCGAAACAAAATAGAGTGTGAGACCATCCCGCGAGATAGCCGGATGTGCGACAGTCACGCTGTCTGCCGCCAGCTGCAGTGATCTTACGCCGGTAAACCTGTCACCCTCCCTCGTTGCCTCCATTATCTCGCATCCCAATGCCTGCCTTTTACTGATGTTGCACCGGGTAAAATACATTGTTTTGCGGTCTGCCGAGAACACAGGGGTGCCTTCTTCTGATTCGGTATTGACAGGGTCTGACAAAGGAAGCGGGGTGCTCCACTTTCCTTTTTTGTCCATTGAGGAGTAAAAAATGTCGGAAAACTCCTGTCCCGTTGCACCGTGCTGATTGTTGCCCGTGGTTTCATCCCTCGAGGAGGTGAAAAAAACTTCGAGATAATCATCCCGGGCAAAAGAGGGACTGAAATCGCTGTACCTTGAATTGAAGAACTTCATCTCTTCCACCTGGTATCCGGTAGGCTGTTTTGACCACTGCAAGGCAAGGTCACATGAAAGAATGCCAACGGAACCACGCGGATCATCGGGGACCAGGCTGCGGTATCGCTGGTACTGTGCTTTTGCCTCTTCATATTCCTGGCTCATGCGAAGTGCATCGGCATAATAAAGGATCGAAAGGGGATTTTCATAATCCCTGGCCACGACCTTCCCGTACCAGAGGGCTGCCTGAGCGGGATTGCTGGTCTTTCTGTAACATTCTGCAATATAATAAGCAATGTGAAGCTTTTCATTCTTGTCCGAAATCTTCTGGTAGGCATTCTTAAACTCATCAATGGCGGCATAGTACTCGCCTGCATCGTAAGTTTCGTAAGCCTTGTCAATTTTTTTATTCTGTGCCTGCAGTGAAACGCTGATCTGGGAGAGGATTGCCAGTATCAAATAGAATTTCACATATTTCATCGGTATCGGGATTTATATCCTTGTTAAACGTACGAAAAAAAAGCTTCGTATGTAAAAATAGCAACAAAAACAACACCGAAAAAAGAAGATTTGCACAGATGTCCTGACCATTAATGAAATAAAAGGCCGCCCGGAACTTTTTGGGTTCCCGGCAGCCTCACGGTTTGCCAAATAGCAGGAATGACGACGCCCTATGGGCAGGCAGATCAGAAGAAAAGCAGCTCGCGGTATTTGGGAAGCGGCCAGTACTCGTCATCAACGATCAGTTCAAGCTTGTCCACGTGATAGCGGATATCGTCGAGGTAACAGAATATTTTGGTGGAGTATTCATGGGCCTTTTCGCGCACATCCTCAATTTTGTTGGCAACCTTACGCGCTTCAACCATTTCAAGAACCTTTGCCTTGATATAGCTTATATGTTCATTGATTGTCCGTATTAGCTCCAGCCGGTTCCCGGCCAGCCTGTCGAATTCCTCCTGCGGAAAGATCTGCTTCAGTCCCTTTACATTTTCTATTAGTTCGGTTTCATACCGTAAGGCAACGGGAACTATGTGATTAAGAACGAGATCGCCCAGCACCCGTGATTCTATCTGGATCCGCTTGGTGTAGTTTTCCCAGCGTACATGCACCCTTGCCGTGTTTTCCCTTTCGGTCATTATATTCAGCGACGTAAACAGCTTCTGGGTCTTTTCACTCAGGTAGGCATCAAAAGCCTCTACAGGATTGTTTATATTGGAAAGACCTCGTCTCCTGGCTTCTTCTTTCCATTCCTCGCTGTAGTTGTTGCCTTCAAAACGGATGGGCTTGGAATCAATGCTGTATTGACGGATGATCTGGAATATGGCTTCATCTTTCTTTGTTCCCTTTTCGATGAGCCTGTCGACATCCTTTTTAAATCCAATGAGTTGCTCTGCCATGGCTGAATTGAGTGCGATCATGGCTATGGCGGGGTTGGCAGATGAACCGACAGCCCTGAACTCGAATTTATTTCCGGTAAAGGCAAAAGGAGAGGTGCGGTTCCTGTCTGTATTGTCAAGAAGGATGGGGGGAACCTTTATTATATTCAGTTTGAGCTCTGTTTTTTCATCGGCTGTCATCTTTCTGCCTGAGACCTTTTTCTCTATCTGGCTGAGCATATCGGTCAGCTGTTTTCCAATGAACACTGATATGATGGCGGGCGGGGCCTCGTTGGCTCCCAGCCTGTGGGCATTGCCCGGTGAGGCTACGCTGGCCCTGAGCAGATCAGCATGTTTATATACGGCTTTGAGCACGCAGACAAGAAATGAAAGGAACTGAAGGTTGCTCTTGGGGTTTTTACCGGGTGCAAGCAGGTTTACACCGGTATCGGTGGCAAGAGACCAGTTACAGTGTTTTCCCGAACCATTTATGTGATCGAAGGGTTTTTCATGAATCAGAACCGCCAGGTGGTGGTGCCTGGCAACCCGTTTCATCAGGTCCATCAGAAGCACGTTATGGTCTACCGCCAGGTTGCATTCCTCGAAAATGGGAGCGCATTCAAACTGATTGGGGGCTACTTCATTATGCCTGGTTTTGACCGGGATTCCCAGTTTATATGCCTCGGTTTCGAACTCATTAATAAAGGCCGCAGCGCGTTCCGAAATAGAACCAAAGTAATGGTCTTCCAGCTGTTGATCCTTTGAGGAGGCATGCCCCATCAGGGTGCGGTTTGTCAGTTTAAGATCCGGCCGTGCATTGTAGAGAGCTTCATCCACAAGGAAATATTCCTGTTCCCATCCAAGCGTTGAGATTACCTTGCTCACATCTTTGTCAAAATACTGGCATACATCGACCGCTGCTTTATCCACGGCATGAAGGGCCTTTAACAAAGGGGTTTTTGTGTCAAGGGCTTCACCGGTATAGGATACGAATATTGTCGGAATGCTCAGGGTCTTTCCTATGATAAATGCAGGTGAGGAAGGATCCCATGCTGTATAGCCACGGGCTTCAAAGGTATTTCTTATTCCGCCGCTCGGGAAGCTGGACGCGTCAGGTTCCTGCTGAACCAGCAGTTTGCCCGAAAACACCTCAATCACGTTGCCGTCTGACGAAAAATCAAAAAACGCATCGTGTTTTTCAGCGGTACCCTCTGTCAGAGGCTGGAACCAGTGCGTATAATGGGTGGCTCCCTGTTCGATGGCCCAGGCTTTCATGCCCGAAGCCACCTGGTCGGCAATTTTCCGGTCAATGCGAGTGCCTTTTTCAATGGCTTCCATCACATGCTCATAAGCTTCTTCAGACAGGTATTTTTTCATTTTTTTACTGTCGAAAACATTCTGGGCAAAATAATCGGAGATCAGGTTACTGGGAGGGCTGTATGGGACAGGACTCTGACTCAGCGCTTCCTCCAGCGCTTTAAAACGAATTGTTGCCATGGTTGGTAATTTTATATTTTGATACAAATGTATAAAAAAATATAACAACCCATAATAAATTAGGGATTAATATTTAAAAAAAATAAAAAAAATAGATTAAACTAAAAAATTATGGGGGTTACATCTAAAAAAATATAAAATTATAGCAGGCTCTCAATATCATTTGATATTCATATTCTCAGCTGCTGCTTTCAGTGACTCATACCATTCCCTGCCAAACCTGCTGATCAGTTCCCTTTCCAGAAAACGGAACAAGGGAATGCTCAAACGGGTGCCCTTCAAAAGAGCAGGCTCGCATATCTCCCACCGGTCATAATTGACAGCCTCAAAATCACGGTATTTCCTGATCCTTATCGGGTACAGCTGACACGAAACAGGCTTTCTGAAATCCACCACACCTTTTTCAAAAGCCATTTCAATTCCGCACCTTGCCATGCCTTTCTCAAAAACAGCATAGGCGCATTCCTTTCCCTCCACAAGGGGAGTTACCATGTCTTTCTCGACATCCTGCACAGCAGTGCCCTGTTCTTCTATGGCCAGGATGCCTTCATGCCTGAGGTGAGGTTTCAGCAACGGAAAGATGCGCTGCAGCTTCGTAACTTCAAAAGCCTCCAGCGGAGCACCTGAGTCACCGTGCACGCAGCATGCACCCCTGCAGACGTTCAGGTCACACGAAAAACATACGGTCACCACGTCTCTGCTTATAATTGTATTTTCAATCTCTATCATCCGACAGCTCAGGAAGGAGGCGACTAAGTTAAGGCAACGGGCCAAAAAAAAACACAAATAGTTGCACTGATTGTCAATTATTCATAATGTTGCAGATGACGGGCATGCTGAACCATGATAACACTATGGAACCGTAAAACCCGTTGAAGATAACTGATGAATCAGAAAAAATCATTATCTGATCCAGGAATACAACTATGAACTAATTATCTCAATACCATGCCACATGCAACTGTAGGGGCTCTGATAACCGGAAAACTTGACGAAAAGACATGTATCCTGCTTACAAAAAGAAATATTGAACCGTTCCGAGGGAAATGGTGTCTGCCGGGGGGACACATTGAGCCCTTTGAAACCGCGAAAGACGCCGTCATCCGGGAAGTAAAGGAAGAAACGGACATGGATTTCATGCCTGATTTCTTTATGTACCAGGATGAGATCCTTTGCGAGCATAAGATACACAATGTGGCTCTTTTCTTTCGCGGTGAAGCTTCAAGCCATCCAAGAGCTGACAAGACAGAGGTATCAGAAATCTCATGGTTCACACTTGAGGAAGCCCTCACCATGGACCTTGCCTTCCTGCATCGCAAAGTTCTGGAAGCCTTCCATGTGACATGCCGCCGAACAACCCGCGACGGGTGAAAGTCCATCCCCCGGATGATGCCTGCCGAACCCATGTAAGATATGCCGGAAGCTCCCGTACACTCGCCCAACATTTAACGATTTAGCGCATTACCATGATAAATTTTTATATATTTGCGCCACTGTTGAAAAACTATAATTAAATCCGTCTGAGAAATGCGAAACCAAGGAGCGATCTGGACTCTGGCAATAGCTCTTGTCCTGGTTTGTCTTTACCAGTTGTCTTTTACCGTTGTTACATATAAGGTGCGCAATGATGCAAAAAAATATGCAACCAACGAACAGGGCATTCTTGACCTCACCAAAGAAAATTATTACCTCGATTCCATTGCCAGCGAACCGGTGTACAATTTCTTCTGGCTGAAGAAATATACCTACAGGGAATGCCAGGAAAGGGAGATCAACCTTGGCCTTGACCTGCAGGGCGGGATGAATGTGGTGCTGGAAGTTTCCGTTTCAGACGTGATCCGTTCCATGTCGGGCTATAGCCAGGATACGACATTTAACCGTGCCCTTGCACAGGCAAGTGCCATGCGGGTCAATTCAAATGTTGACTATATTACGCTTTTCGGCCAGGCTTATCAAAGCATTGATCCGAATGCAAGACTGTCAGCCATTTTCACCACACCGGAACTCCGTTCCAGGATCAGCTTCAATACCACCAATGAGGAGGTCCTGTCTGTCATCCGTGAGGAGGCAGAAAGCGCCATAGCAAACTCCTTCAATATCATCAGCACCCGTATTGACCATTTCGGAGTCACATCACCCAACGTGCAGCGATTGCAGGGCGGTGACCGGATCCTTGTTGAACTCCCCGGTGTGGAGGAAAAAGACCGGGTGAGAAAACTTCTTCAGGGATCAGCCAGGCTTGAATTCTGGGAAACCTATGACAATACCGATGCAGAAATAAGCAACGGGCTGATCAGCCTGAATGAACTCATCAGGACTACCAATGCGGGACAACAGAAGTCAGCTGCGACCGGCGATACGGTAACCGGCGGCAGTCAGGAACAGGCTGCCTCCGCTGCAGTGCCGGACACATCAGACCAGGCAATACCCAGCCTGCTTCAGCAGCTTGCGGAAGATTCATCAGCCGGTGTGCCTGACAGCACCCTGCTGCAGGAAGACCTGTACTCACAGGAAAACCCGCTTTTCACGGTGCTGATCCCCTATGTGAACCAGAACGGTGAATTGCTGGGAGGATCTGTCATCGGTAGGGTACATTACAAAGACACCGCTCGGGTAAACCAATACCTCAGGCTGGGCATGGAGCGAAACCTTTTCCCGCGCGATTTCAAATACCTGTGGTCGGCCGAACCGGTTGTCAATTACGAAACCAGAAAACCAACAGATTATTATGAAGTCCATGCCATCAAGATCACCAGCAGGGACGGCACGGCTCCGCTGACCGGTGATGTCATCACGAGGGCGATCAATGAATATGACCAGAATACGGGCAATGCCTATGTATCCATGAGCATGAATGCAGAGGGTACAAGGACATGGGCCAGACTGACCCGTGAAAACGTTGGCAGGAGCATTGCCGTGGTGATGGACAATTACGTGTATTCCAGTCCTAATGTCAACGAGGAAATCCCGACAGGCAACTCGCAGATCACCGGAAGCTTCGATGCCAATGAGGCGGCCGACCTGGCCAACCTGCTGAAATCGGGCAGCATGCCGGCTTCCTGCCGGATCATACAGGAAGAAGTCATCGGTCCCTCCCTTGGCAGGGAATCCATCCGTTCGGGACTGACATCATTGCTGATAGCCTTTGTTCTCATATTTGCCTTCATGATATTCTATTATACAAGGAGGGCGGGACTGGTGGCAGACATTGCCCTTTTCCTGAATATGTTCTTTCTGATCGGGGTGCTGGCATCGCTGGGACTGGCACTGACTCTTCCCGGCATTGCCGGAATCGTTCTGACAATAGGTATGTCAGTTGACGCCAACGTGCTGATTTATGAACGAATCAGAGAGGAACTGGCCGCAGGAAAAGGGGTCAAACTTGCCATAGCCGACGGATATAAGAATGCCCTCTCTGCCATCGTGGATGGCAACCTGACAACCCTGATCACAGGTATTATACTCTATTTCAGAGGAACGGGACCTGTAAAAGGCTTTGCCACGACCCTGGTGATCGGTATAATCACTTCTCTCTTTGCAACCATTTACATCAGCCGCCTTATATTTGAACTGTCACTCGAAAGGAAACACAGGCTCACTTTCAGCACAAAACTTTCCACCGGTGCCTTCAAAAACTTGAATCTGGATTATATCCGTAACCGGAAAACCTGGTACATCGTTTCAGGCGTCATGATCGTTGTCGGTATTATTTCTCTTTTTACAAGGGGACTTGACCAGGGGGTTGACTTCACAGGAGGACGAAACTATATTATCAAATTTGAACAGCCGGTCAGCAATCTTGAAGTGGCCGGATTGCTGGAAGATGCGCTTGGAACCAGACCAACCGTGATCACATTCGGGTCAGATGACAAGGTGAGAATTACAACTAAATACGGCATAGATTCTGAAGATCCGGGTATGGAAGAAAAGATTGAAGAACTCATTTACAACGGACTAAATCCCATTCTGGGCAGCGAGGTCAGCCTTGAGGAGTTTAAGAATACCTTTGTGCAGAGCACCCAGACGGTGGGACCTACAATCGCATCTGACATTAAGAGAAAATCCTTCATTGCTTTGCTTATAGCGCTTGTCTGCATTTTCATATACATAGGACTTCGGTTCCGGAACTGGAACTTCGGTATCGGAGCCATTGCTTCACTTGCGCACGATGCATTTTTTGTGATTGCCATGTTCTCACTGCTATACGGCATCATGCCGTTTTCAATGGAAATAGATCAGTCATTCATTGCTGCCATACTGACAATCATAGGGTATTCCGTCAACGACACCGTTGTGATTTTTGACAGGATCAGGGAATACAGGGCTCTGCATCCTAAAATGGAATATGCAGACCTGATGAATAAAGCCATCAACGACACGTTCAGCCGGACCATCATCACTTCACTGACAGTACTTATCACTGTGATGATCATCTTTTTCTATACGGGCGAAAGCATGATGGGATTTGCCTTTGCATTGCTGCTGGGCCTTATTTCAGGTATCTATTCGACAGTATTTATAGCTACTGCGCTTGTCTATGATACAAGAAAAGGAAAAGAGCTGGAGAAAGTAAAAGCCGCCACCAAGGTTCTGTCGTAACATGCTGCCGGTCTGGTTGCAATAATAACCTGCGGAAAAAACGACCGAAAACCACCTGTTGAAAAGCGACGGGAAAACAGACATACAATT
>JAXDCR010000298.1:0-17184 GCA_034677845.1 Bacteroidales bacterium
AGTTCATCGAATTGGCCGTGAACATTCCGGAACAGGAACCGCAGGTAGGGCATGCCATCATTTCCACTTCTTCAAGCAACTTCTCGTCAACGTTTTCGTCGCCGGCCATGACCATGGCATCTATCAGGTCATATTTTTTACCGCTGATGACACCTGCCTCCATGGGTCCCCCCGATACAAATACCGCAGGGATATTCAGGCGCATGGCGGCCATCATCATACCCGGGGTTATTTTATCGCAGTTGGTGATGCAAACCATGGCATCTGCCTGATGGGCATTGATCATGTATTCCACGCTGTCTGCAATAAGGTCCCTTGAGGGCAGGGAGTAAAGCATGCCGTTATGACCCATGGCGATACCGTCATCAATGGCTATCGTGTTGAACTCGGCGGCAAAACAGCCCTCCTTTTCAATCATGGCTTTGATTTCCTGCCCGATGCCGTGAAGATGCGTATGTCCCGGCACGAACTGAGTGAAAGAATTCACAATGGCAATGACTGGTTTGCCAAACTGATCCTCGCGCATGCCGTTCGCACGCCACAGGCTTCTTGCCCCGGCCATCCGGCGCCCTTTGGTTGTCGTGTCACTCCTGAGTTGAATTTTCATTGGTTCTGGTTTGTTTTCTTGTTGTTTTACTCCCGGTTATCCATACTTGCCGCCAGCAAGATCAGGCTCACCGTCGAAATAATTATAATTCTCTCGTTTCGTGCATTAAATTAAAAAAGCCATTCTGTCTGGCAAGAATGGCTCATATATTGATTATTCAGCTGCATACCATTCTCACCCCGGTGAGCCAGGCACCACCAGAACGAGCAGGGTTGCAGGAATAATGATATTTCTCATGTTTTTATTTTGCGCAAATATAAATAATAAAATGAATCTGAAACCATCTTCAATTAAAAAATATGCAATTATTGGATTTTTTTGTCTGCCGGTTTAAAGAGAGGGCTCAACCATTCATGGTCAGGAAGCCCGTAATTTTGCTTTTCCTCCTGAGTCAGCTCATCAAAAAAGTTCCCATCCCGGATGAGAAAACCGGCATTCTTCAGACGGTCAGGATAATCCTGTCCGTACAGTCTCAGGTGGTCTTTCTGCCTGAAAAGTCTTTGCCTTTCATCAGGATCAGTAACAAGAGGATCCTCGAGGGTTTTGCTGAGCGTGTAATCGGCCGGCACCTGCAGGATTGCATATCCGCCCGGCTTCAGAACGCGGAGGATTTCGCCCATGGCTTTCCGGTCATCCTTTACGTGTTCCAGCACATGATTGCAGATGACAACGTCAAAAGAGCCATCCTCAAAGGGAAGCTGAAGCAGGTCAGCCCTGATGTCAGCCAGCGGTGATTCAAGGTCGGAGGTGATGTACTCCAGGTTCTTCATTTGGCGGAACCGCCTGTAGAAGCTCTGCTCGGGCGCCACATGCAACACTTTCTGGGGTGAACTGAAAAAGTTGGTGCGCCGCTGAAGGAACAGCCAGAGCAGACGGTGGCGCTCAAGGGAGAAACAGGAGGGACAGAGGGCCCCCTCCCTGACAAGTTTGTATCCGTAGGGCAGGAATCTCCTGAGACGACCGCCACAGATCGGACATGAGAAATTATGCCCCCGGTACAGCAGGGAGGTCGCTTTCATGACCGCCCAGCTGATGCGGATCAGGAAAGGTCTGGGCAGGTTGTTCAGCAGGAAGGGGACGAGCTTCTTCACGTCTGCGGCAAGTTACGGTCAAAAATAGGCAATAATTTCTTACTGTAGCCCTGATGATCGCGACAAAGGAGATGAAGCCGATGAATTTTCCGGGAATTTGCCGCGTGGCAACCGGTAAAAGCCATTGGACGAGCTGCAGCGGTTCCGGTGGGGCGGGAGATTTAAAAACCGGGTAAGCTGGCCATATCACACCGCTACAACCGCCTACCCTTGCTTCCTTCCGGACCTGGGGGGGTTCAGCAGGAGCTGGTTGTATGGGACTTACCCGGCGCTGTAAAACTATGAACATTTTTTGAATTGTGAAAGAACAGGCTGTCCTTTACAATTTTTACACCTATATTTGTCATGGATTAACAATTGTCATCATGGAAAATAAAACCACCCTCCTGCAGTACACGATGACAAACGGCCTCATGCTGGGCATCATCATGATCATTCTGTCGGTATTGCTTTATATACTTGGTATCATACCCGACAAGCTTGGAAAGATAATAGCCCTTTCATTGGTCAATTATGCGGTGATCATCGTTTTCCTTGTCATAGTGATGAAAAATTACCGCAATAAGATTCTCGGAGGAAACATCAGCTTTAACACAGCATTTCTGGTCGGATTGCTGACAATCGTTTTCGGGGGAATCCTTTCCGGCTTCTACGGGCTGGTTTTTAATACTGTCATTGATCCGGCTTATATGGACCGGGTTTACGAGGGTCTGCTCAACTGGATGTACGACATGTACAGCAACATGGGGCTGTCGGACAGCCAGATCGATGATATTGTGTCAAGGTACCAGAGGCAATGGGACAACTACACACCGGTCAGAACATTCTTTTCAGGTCTTCTGTCAAATGTTGTTGCGGGCACCGTTATCTCATTGATAGTCTCGGCCTTCATTAAAAAGAACCCTCCTCCGCCCGGTCTTGGCGAGCAGCTATAATGATGGTTCATATGGAGAATCCGCAACTGTCTGTTGTTGTCCCCCTTTACAATGAGGCTGAATCGCTGCCGGAGCTGACAGCATGGATTGACCGGGTGCTGCAGGATACTCCCATTTCTCATGAGGTTATCCTGGTGGATGATGGAAGCACTGACGGTTCCTGGGAGCAGATTGAAAAGATCTCCGCGGGTAATCCGGCAGTAAGGGGCATCAAATTCCGCCGTAATTACGGCAAATCGGCAGCACTCCACTGCGGATTTCAGGCTGCCAGGGGTGATGTGGTAATTACCATGGATGCAGACCTTCAGGACAGCCCCGACGAAATACCCGCCCTGTACAGGATGATCAGGGAAGGCAATTACGATCTGGTATCGGGCTGGAAAAAAAAGAGATACGACAATACGCTGACCAAAAAACTTCCCAGCCTGTTGTACAACGCAATGGCGCGTGCTTTCAGCGGTATCATGATTCATGATTTCAACTGCGGTCTGAAGGCCTACAGAAAAGAAGTCATAAAGACCATAGAGGTATACGGTGAGATGCACCGTTACATTCCGGTGATTGCCAGCAGGGCTGGCTTTGCAAGGATCGGGGAGAAGGTTGTCAGCCACCGGAAAAGGAAGTACGGAAAGACAAAATTCGGATCAGGGAGGTTTATGAAAGGTTACCTTGACCTGCTTACCATATCCTTTATTTCAAGGTTCGGAAAAAGGCCCATGCACATGTTTGGCTCACTGGGAACCCTGATGTTCATCATCGGCTTTGTAATGGCAGCATACCTGGGGATCAGCAAACTTGTCGCTGTGGCAAACCACGTGTTAGCGAGGCTGGTAACACAAAGCCCGTATTTTTATATTGCGCTCACCTCCATGATACTGGGAACCCAGCTTTTTCTGGCTGGTTTTCTGGGCGAACTGATCACCCGCTCCTCATCGGAAAGAAATGTATACCATATTGAAAAGCAGATCTGATCAGACGGCGGGGTATTTTCTGAATATCTTGTCGGAATTATACAACAGGTCAATATACTGAGCCCTTTTGTAAACAAAAGGGTCATTCAGTTTATGATTCGACAGCCTGCCTCTGAAGTCATCCAGCTTATTGTACTGTTTTGATTCCATCCATGCATTCAGGTCAGCCAGTATTGCCTGAATCTGTTCAAATTTGTTCTTGTAGACGGTGCTGACCACCTGGACGCAATCGGCACCTGCAAGGACCATCTTGACAACATCGGCACCTGTATAGATGCCGTTGCTGCAGCATATTGATCCGCTTACATTGCCGTAAAGCAGGCCGGCGAACCTCAGACTGAGCCTGTTGTCCTCGGGGTTGCTCAGGTTGAACGGAGTGAAATGCTTTTCTTTGTCTATGTCTATGTCAGGCTGGAATAACCGGTTAAACAGCACAAAGCCGTTCACGCCCAGCTTATCCATCCTGCTGACGATGTTGAGGGGGTTTGCATAAAAGGGACTGATCTTGACACTGACGGGTATGCTGACCTTTGATTTGACCTCGCGGATGATTTCAAGCTGCTGCCGGTTGACCTGGCTGCCTTCGGTATCGGTATCCCTTGGAACGTAGTAAAAGTTGAGTTCCAGGCCGTCAACCCCGGTCTGTTCAATGAGCCGGGCATATTCAACCCAGGAATCCCTGTAAACGGCATTTAGACTGGCAATAACCGGGATGCTGACACGTTCTTTTGCTTTGCTGAGTTTCAGCAGGTGTTCCTGGGGACCGGCATGTTCAATTGCCGGGAAAAGCCTGATCATTTCTGCATGCCTTTCGTCGTACTGCGATAGTTCGTCATCCAGCTGGGCTGATTCAAGCTGAATCTGTTCCTCAAAGAGCGATTTGTACACTATTGCCGCTGCTCCCGCCTCTTCGGCACGCAAGAGATTGTCAGTTTTTGTAACCAGGTTGGAAGCTCCGAGAATGACGGGATTTTTCAGCTCGATCCCCATGTAGGTTGTTTTCAGGTCAGCCATGTCTTATGCGTTTAAATTGTTATATTTTCAACCGAAATTGCCTGTCAAAACAAATATATAAATTATAAATCTATTTTAAAATCCCCTGCGGGATGGTCTGAATTTATGTATTTGTATGTAATTCTTTTTTATATAAAATTAAAAAGTATTAATTTTCCTTACTGGTACAACCGTTAAAGGCAATACAAGTTCATGCAGGTGCCTGAATTTTTCAGGAAAAATCCCTTCCTGCGTTTGCTGGCGGCTTATGCAGGGGGCCTGTCGTTCGCGTATAAAATAAAAACAGGTGCAATAACCTTGGCAATCCTGTCAGCTGCAGCCTGTCTGGCGGCGATTATCACTTGCTGTATGCAGCAGGCCGGTCGGAAATATCGCCATGGGATGGCATTCGGCTTTGGAGCATTTGTTTTCCTGTTTCTTGCGGGGATAATCCTGGGCAGCCTGCGTAACATGGAGGAGAAAGCCGTGTTGCATGACTATGGCGGTGAAGGCCTCTATCGTGCAGTCATAATGGAACAACCTCAGGAGCGACCGGGAAGCTGCAGGGCATTTGCCCGGCTTGATGGGGGAGTGAAGCCAGACAATATGCAGGTGACAAGACATGCAGGGATTATCCTGTATTTTCAGAAAGATACAATGTGTGAACACCTGGAGGCGGGAAGTACCGTTCTTTTCCGTACGACTCCCGAATCCGTTACGGGGCCCCTCAATCCACGTGAGTTTGACTACAGGCAGTACCTGTCAGACAGAAAAATATGGCTGCGTGTCTGGCTGGAACCGGGGCAGTGGCAGGTTCAGGAAAAACAGGGGATACGGAGCCTTAAAGCCGCCTCCACTGGCATCCGCCAGGTGCTTCTTGACCGCTACCGCCAGCTTGAACTTACCGGGGAGGAATATGGGGTGCTGGCAGCGCTGACCCTCGGATACAAAGATGAACTGGATGCAGGAACAGTAAACCTGTTTACAAAGGCCGGCGTGTTGCATGTGATGGCCCTGTCGGGTTTTAACGTGGGCATCATAGCTGCTTTCTTTGCCCGTATCCTGGCTTTCCTCAGCAGGAAACAAACATTCGACCGGATAAGGATTCCGCTTACCATGGTGGCTGTATGGACTTTTGCGTGGGTAACGGGACTTTCGCCATCTGTCACAAGGGCTTCCGTGATGCTGACCTTTGTGTTGTCAGGCAGGCTGATGGCCCGTCACATCAGCATCTGCAACATACTCCTTGCGGCGGCATTTTTCATCCTTGCATGGAAGCCGGGATTGATTGCCGATGTCGGTTTTCAGCTTTCATTCACGGCTGTGCTGGGGATCCTATTCTTCCAACCCCTGATGGCCGGATTATGGAGTCCCAAATGTATTCTGCTGCGTCAGTTATGGCAGCTTTTCACCGTATCCTGCGCCGCTCAGCTGGCAACATTGCCGCTCACGATTCATTATTTTAATCAGTTTCCGATGTATTTCTGGCTTGCCAACCTGTACGTCATCCCTCTGGTGTCATGCATCATCTGCCTTTCGGGTTCATACCTGATCCTGTCCTGGATAAAGCCGTTTGCCTGGCTGACAGGCAGGGTCCTTGCATGGTCGGTCAGGGCATTGCTGCTCAGCATATCACCTGTCGAAAAGATACCGGGTGCCCTGCTTGAGGGCATCCGCCTGGGTGGTGTGCAGACCATTATTCTGATCTTCATGCTGGTAATGATAGGAATGTATGCCTATCTGCTCAAAGGAAAGCTGCTGCTGGCTGCTTTGACAGCCTTACTGGCTTTTCTCATCCTTTCTGTCCTTCACCGCGGCCGTCAGGAAAACCAGCGGTGGATGGTTGTCAATTGCCTTAACGGAATATCGGCACTTAACCTGATTTCCGGTCACCGGTCGCTCCTGTTGGCTGACCCTGACTCAGCGGTGACCGCATCCATGCTTTCTTACTGCCTGTATGATTTCTGGATTGAAAGGGGGGTTGAAAACACAGTGGCGCTGCGGAATCCATTTTCAGATGCCGGCGATGAATTGCTTACCCTGCCGGGAGCATGGATACAAAGGCATTTCATGGGTGAAAACCTGTTTATTGCATTTGCAGAAAAGCGGTTATTGTGGCTTAAGGGACTGAAAGAATGCGATAACATAGACTACAGACTCCGTGTCGACTGTCTGGTGGTCAGCGGTACCGTTCCGGTCGACCTGGATAACCTGCGAAGATACTTTGACTTCCCCCTTCTTGTCATAGACTCATCAAATGCTCCCTTCAGAGTGCGTAAATGGAAGGATACCTGTCTGAAAAACAACGTGATGTGTTGGGACGTCAACACCCGGGGAGCTTTGTGTCTGGTGCCGGATGATCAGCGGCTGTCGTTTTGATGTTCCGGACAATGGATAGCCTCACCAACCGGCTGAAAGCAAATTTGCCTGCTTTCAGGTTTGTTGTATGAGCATCTGCACACACCGACTGAATCGGGGAGCTGTATGCCTTAGAGAAGGATTTCTCCCATGCCCTGGCGGATCACCACAGGCTCTTCTCCGGTGCAATCGATCACGGTTGAAGGCATGTTATTCCCGGGACCTCCGTCGATAACGGCATCGACTGTGTTTTTATAACGTTCATGGATAAGTTCGGGATCAGTGATGTAATCCAGCACTTCATCCTCGTTATGGATGGAGGTTGTCAGGACTGCATTTCCAAGCTCCCGGACGATCTCAAGAATAATCTTGTTGTCGGGGACACGGATACCTATTGTCTTTTTTTTGTTCCTGAAGATTTTGGGTACATTGTTGCTCGCATCCAGAATGAAGGTATAGGGCCCCGGCAGGGTCTGCTTCATCAGCTTAAATGTGGGGTTGTTAACATGCCTGGCATAATCGGTTAGCTGACTTAGGTTGTGGCATATGAAGGAAAAATTGGCCTTTTCAAGGCGCAGCCCCTTGATGGTGGCCACCCGTTCAACAGCCTTGTGGTTGAACACGTCGCATCCCAGTCCGTATACCGTGTCGGTGGGGAATACAAGCACACCGCCGTTCCTGAGCAGCTCGACAGCTTTGTGAATCTGCCTCTGGCCAGGATTGACAGGATGTATTCTGAGCAGCATCTGAAAAATAATTTGCTAAAAGACAGCAAATATACGAAAATGCAGTCATGCGGTTGCCCGGACATTTTTTCCCTTGCCCTAAGTTGTTTATTTTTGACTGCTTTGTTTTTTAACCTAAAATCTATCAATCATGGTTTTTGACATTGACCTGATCAGAAGTGTGCACAGCACGATGGCAGGCAGGATTGACATTGCCCGCAGTCAGTTGAAGCGTCCCCTGAGTCTTACTGAAAAGATACTGTATGCCCACATGGATGATCCGGCTGCCTTTCTGCCGGTCAGAAGGGGCAAAGACTATGTTAATTTCAGGCCTGACCGGGTGGCCATGCAGGATGCAACCGCCCAGATGGCACTGCTGCAGTTCATGCAGGCCGGGAGAGAAAAGGTGGCTGTTCCCTCCACCGTTCACTGTGACCACCTGGTGGTGGCAAAGGATGGCGCGAAGCCTGACCTTGAGGCTGCAGGAGTGACAAACCGTGAGGTTTATGATTTCCTGTCATCGGTGGCACGCAAATACGGCATTGGCTTCTGGGAACCCGGCGCAGGGATCATACACCAGGTGATCCTTGAAAATTATGCTTTCCCGGGGGGATTGATGATCGGAACGGATTCCCACACGGTCAACGCGGGGGGGCTTGCGATGGTGGCCATCGGTGTCGGGGGGGCGGATGCCTGTGATGTGATGGCGGGACTGCCATGGGAGCTTAAAATGCCGTCACTCATAGGGGTAAGGCTCAGCGGCCGGCTAAACGGGTGGACAAGCGCAAAGGACGTGATCCTGAAAATTGCCGGCATGCTGACAGTCAAGGGTGGAACAGGGTATATCCTTGAATATTTCGGTGAAGGGGCAAAAAGCCTGTCATGCACAGGAAAGGCAACTATCTGCAACATGGGTGCCGAGATCGGAGCCACGACCTCCATTTTCGGTTATGATCATAAAATGGGCGCCTACCTGCGTGCAACAGGGAGGGATGAGGTGGCTGACCTGGCCGAAGCGGTTAAAAACTGCATCCAGGCCGACGACGAGGTTTACCGTGATCCGGAACGATATTTCGATCAGGTCATCGAGATTGACCTGTCCTCTCTCGAGCCGCACATTAACGGCCCATTTACTCCTGACCTCGCTACCCCCCTTTCACAGTTCGCTGCCAGGGTGAAGGCAAACGGCTGGCCGGATAAGCTTGAAGCGGGTCTGATCGGATCGTGCACCAACTCATCTTACGAGGACCTGGGCCGGGCAGCCTCAGTAGCAAGGCAGGCGGCGGAAAAGGGACTGAAGTGCAGGGCGGCCTTCTATATCACACCGGGTTCTGAGAAGGTGCGCAGCACGGCAGACAGGGAGGGCCTGATTGAAATTTTCAGCAGGATGGGAGGCACCGTCCTTGCCAATGCATGCGGACCCTGCATAGGTCAATGGAAAAGACAGGGAAGTGAAAGCAGACCGGGCAATTCAATCATGACATCCTTCAACCGCAACTTTGCGGGACGCAACGACGGAAATCCGAACACCCACGCCTTTGTGGCGTCTCCTGAGATTGTCACTGCCTTTTCGATAGCGGGTTCACTGCTTTTCAATCCCCTGACTGACAGCCTCTCTGACGAAAAGGGAAACAGGGTGAAGCTTGAGGAACCTCTGGCGCCGGAACTGCCCCCGCAAGGTTTTGATACCTCGGTGAAAGGATATGTCGCGCCGGAGGCCGACGGATCCCATGTCGTGGTGCTTGTAAGAAAGGACAGTCAGCGTCTGCAGCTGCTTGAGCCATTCAAACCATGGGATGGTAAGGATCTCAAGGCACTGAGGCTGCTCATCAAGGTAAGGGGGAAATGCACGACGGATCATATTTCCATGGCCGGACCATGGCTCAGATACCGCGGCCATCTGGATAATATTTCGGATAACCTGCTGATCGGTGCGGTAAACGCTTTTAATGGCAAGGCAAACGAGGTCCTGAACAGCCTTACCGGCCGGTACGATGCGGTGCCTGCGGTGGCGCGCCATTACAAGGCACAGGGCCAGGGTTCCGTCATCGTCGGTGATGAAAATTACGGGGAGGGTTCGTCACGCGAACATGCGGCCATGGAACCCCGTCACCTGGGAGTGAGGGTCATCCTGGCCCGCTCCTTTGCGAGGATCCATGAGACAAACCTGAAAAAGCAGGGACTTCTTGCCCTCACCTTTGCCGATAAAGGTGACTATGAAAGGATACGCGAGGATGATGTGATGGATGTCATTGGGCTCGAGCGGTTCAGTCCCGATACCCCCCTGACCCTTGTGCTTCACCATTCAGACGGCACCTCTGAATCGTTACAGCTCAATCACAGCTACAATATTAATCAGTTTGAATGGTTCAGGGCCGGGGCAGCCCTTAACCTGATAAAACAGGCACAGGTATGAATTTTTAGGGGAAATGTAAAAGAATGCGGAGGTTTTTTATATATTAGCTTACAATTAATCCCCCCGCGTAACTTGAAAAAGCTTTCTCAATTCAGGCCCATTCGTAAAGGTGATGAAAAGACGATTAAGGGCTGGATCATGTATGACTGGGCCAATTCGGTTTACCAGCTTACAATAGGATCCACGATCTTTCCTGTTTATTACAACGCAATAACCACCAGCGGGGGCAGCGATGTAATAGACTTTTTCGGGATAAAAGGGATCAACACAGTCTTTCAGTCCTGGTCCATTGCCATTTCATACCTGTTGCTGGCCTGCCTGAGTCCCCTTTTTTCTTCCATTGCGGATTATACCGGTCTCAGGAAAAGGTTCATGCTTATATTCACATGGATCGGCGCGGTTTCGTGCGGATTGTTGTTCTTTTTCAACCGGAACACTATTGAACTGGGACTGCTGGCCTTTACATTTGGCACGATCGGTTACGGAGGAAGCCTGGTGTTCTATAACTCCTTCCTCCCCGTGATCGCCGAACCGGCTGACCAGGACAGGATAAGTGCCCGCGGTTACATTATGGGGTACCTGGGTGCCGTAATCCTGCTGCTTTTCAACCTCATGTTTGTCTTGTTCCCGGAAACCTTCGGCATAAAGGACTCCACATTCCCCGCAAGATTTGCCTTCCTTTGCATATTTTTCTGGTGGATAGGTTTTTCGCAGATCACCTTCAGGAGACTTCCCAAATACACGTTTGGCACGCGCGTAAAAGGCGCCAATGTGCTTCTCAAAGGATACCAGGAACTGCAGACAGTGTTCAGGCAGGTGATGAAAATGGGTCAGCTAAAGATTTACCTGACCGGTTTCTTTTTCATGACAATGGGAGTGCTGACAACCATGTTCATGGCCGCCACCTATGGTACAAAAGAGCTGGGCCTTAGTGACAGCGTTCTGATACCCACCATCATCCTGATCCAGCTTGTCGGCATGGGCGGAGCATGGCTTTTTGCCAAAACCTCAGAGAGGATCGGAAATATCAAATCGCTTATTTATGCCATTGTCATATGGATATTTGTCATTCTTGGTGCGTTTTTCATACAGGGCGCCATCGGATTCATAATTATCGCCATGATTGTGGGCCTGGTGATGGGAGGCACCCAGTCCCTCGCACGGTCGACCTATTCAAAGATGCTGCCTGAAACGCGCGACCATACATCTTTTTTCAGCTTTTACGATGTTTCTGAGAAGCTGGCCACGGTCGGGGGAACTTTCAGCTTCGGCATCATGGAAGCCCTTACGGGAAGCATGCGGTATTCGGTTCTTGCGATTGCCTCTTTCTTCGTTATCAGCCTGTGCATTATGTTTTTCCTGCTCGCCAGACAGAATCGGGAAGGGGCAGCCATACACAACTAGGCAATTTCCCTCTCTGATGCGAATCAGATTATAAGATCCGTGAGACGATGTCGATGGTTGCGGCAATCCGGCAGCTTATGATTTCATGAACCACCCATGTCAAATGCCTGACACAGCCAGGCGCAGCGATGTCACGAAAGAAGCGGGTAACCAGTAATATTTATACGGGCGCCTCATATGTTGTGCAATAATCAGATAATTAATACATTAATAATAAAATAAACATATTAAACATAAGTACCTGATAATCATTGAGGGTCCCACAGCAGTGGGGAAATCTGCCCTTGCCATTGACCTGGCCGGCAGGTTTGACACCGATATAATAAATGCTGATTCCAGACAGGTGTACAAGGAAATGTGCATCGGCACAGCCAGGCCTTCCCCGGCTCAGATGGCCGTTGTCAGGCATCATCTGGCCGGTGTAAGGTCTGTCAGGGACCGGTATAATGCCAGCCTGTTTGAAACAGAGGTGCTGGAGCTGTTATCTCTTCTTTACACAAGGAAGGATGCTGTTATCATGGCCGGGGGCAGCGGCTTGTATATCGATGCGGTATGCGGTGGCATTGATGAATTTCCGCCTGTCGACCGGCGGGTGCGTGAAAAACTGAGGGAGATTCACCGGGAGAGGGGACTGGAGGCCATAAAGCTAATGCTGCTTCAGGCAGACCCTGAGTATTATCATAAAACTGACCTCAACAATCCCATGAGGATACTGAAGGCTCTTGAAATCACTGAAATGACCGGCAGGCCTTACAGCTCATTCCTGACGGGTGAAAAGAAGACAAGGAATTTCACGGCGATAAAAGTGGGAGTCGATCTGGAAAGATCACAGTTGTATGACAACATCAACCGGAGAGTGGACCTTATGATGGAAAGCGGTTTGCTGGAGGAGGCAGCATCCCTGATGCCATATAAGGGTCTGAATGCATTGAATACATTCGGATACAAGGAAATCTTCCTTTACCTTGAAGGCAGAATATCGCTGGATGAGGCGGTTGATCTTATCAAGCGCCATACACGGCAGTATGCCCGCAGGCAGCTTACCTGGTTCAGGAGAGACAAAGGAGTCAGGTGGTTTCATCCCGGAGAGGCGGATGAGATATATGAGTATGTACTGAATAAAATTGAACAACATGAACTTGCCGGAGATTAAAAGGTTTAACATAAGGGTATATGGACTTGCGCTGAATGAGCGTCTTGAGGTACTGCTTTCGGATGAGTTTATGATGGGAAGGAAAATGACCAAGTTCCCCGGCGGGGGCCTTTACTTTGGCGAAGGTCCTGCCGATTGCCTGAGGAGGGAAGCCCTTGAGGAATTCGGGCAGGAGGTGGAGATACTGGAACATTTTTATACGACACACTTTTTCCAGCGTTCTTTTTTTTATGAAGACAGCCAGCTGATCTGCATATATTACCGCATCAGGTTCATACAACCTTTGGCTTTCAGGATCTCTGACAGGCCCTTTGACTTTCCGGAAGGTGCCGAGGGGATGCAATCCTTTCGCTATGTACCCCTGTCGCGTCTGCAGGAAAGCGAACTCACCTTTCCGGTCGACCGCTATGTGCTGGAACTGCTCAAGCACCAGTCTGGCAACAAACGGCTACACCAGGCTTTTCAGGGTAATCTGCCGGCATGATTCCGCCGGCAATGGAATCATCGGCAAGAAAGCGGCAATTGCGACATTGCCGTTGCGTTTGTTTCTGACTTGCCCGGAGCAATCAGCAGCAAGATCAGAAGGGTCCGGATCAGGAAATACGATCTCTAGTTCAGTTGCCTGAGGTTGGCCAGCGCTTCGGGAACATGCCGGATTACCTCAGCCAGTAAATCACAACTTTCCAGGTCAGCGCACTGACCACAGGTTTCATACCCTTTTGCCTTTACGCAGTTCCTGATTGCGCATTCGTCGCAATGGGCGAATTTAATGCCTGGAGACAGGCAACCCGTGCAGTTGATGGTCTGATAGGGTATCTCGGGAACATTGTACAGGGTCTGCCATTTGGCAGCTGTTGCCTTTCTCAGTTCGTCATCGTTCCGCAGGGTGGCAGTCCGTGCATCGCAGACGGCACAGTCAAGGCCGCAACAGGCTATCAGTTTTGTCATGAGCAGATTGATATAAAGTTGGAGGCTTTCCTGCAGCCTTTCCATAAAATTAATCAAAAAATGCCACCAGTGAATAAAAATATTTTGGAAATATCAGATAGCTTATATACATTTGTGCTGTGAAATATTTCACAGTGTGAAATAATAAACAAATGATTTGACAATTATGAATATAAAAGTTAAAGAGATACTGGAAATCTACAAAGATTCCGGGAGAGACAAGCTGATCCCGATTCTTCAGCATATCCAGGACAGCGTCGGGTACCTTTCAGAGGAAACCATCAGCCAGGTTGGCAAAAAATTATCCCTGCCCGCAAGCAAGATATACGGAGTGGCCACTTTCTATAACCAGTTCAGGTTTGAGCCAAAAGGAAAGTACCATATTCAGGTGTGTCGCGGTACGGCCTGTCATGTGCTGGGTTCTGCAACGGTGCTTCAGAAACTGGAAAAGGAACTGGGTGTGAAAGCAGGCAAAACAACAAAGGACGGGCATTTCAGTATTGAGGTCGTGGCGTGCATGGGTGCCTGCGGACTGGCACCGGTCATTTCGGTGAACGGGGAATTCTACGCAAAGGTGACCGAAGGAAGACTGAAGGAAATCATCAACAAATACAGGCAAGAGGAATAAATGCTATGACAACGGCAACAAAAACACAACATAAAACGCTCATTCAGGAGCTTCTCCTTGATGACAGGCAACATGCTGCTGTATTGGAAGAACGCATTCAACAGCTGAAAAGGCTGAAGATTGCCAGACCGGTAGTATTCGTGGGAGCCGGAACCTGCGGACTGGGAGCGGGAGCAGCCAGGATACTCGCCACCGTCAGGGACTACCTCGACAGTCAATCCATTGAAGCAGATGTCATTGAAACCGGATGCATCGGTTGCTGCGCCCTGGAACCATTGCTTGACATACAGCTTCCCGGCAGGGCAAGACTGTCCTTCGGCAATGTGACCCGGGAAACAGCCCTGACAATCCTGCAGGAAATGTTCAACGGACAGCGCCTGACAGTTGATCCCCTGTTCCAGATAAAAGACGATACCAACAGGGGATGGGATAATGTTCCGGCCATGCAGGAGGTGCCTTTTTTTGCCAGGCAGCAGAGGTGGGTCCTTCCCAACTGCGGTATTATCAATCCCCTTTCGATAGATGAATACGTGGCACACGGCGGTTACAGGGCATACATCAGTACACTGAAACACAAAACAGGAGAGGAAATCATACAGGAAATAATCAGGAGCGGCCTTCGTGGCAGAGGAGGCGGAGGTTTTCTGACCGGATTGAAATGGAAACTGGCGCATGAGACAAGCAGCATCCAGAAGTATCTGATATGCAATGCCGACGAGGGTGACCCCGGTGCATTCATGGACCGGGCGGTGATAGAGGGCGACCCGCATCGCCTGCTGGAAGGGATAGCCATAGCAGCCTATGCCATCGGAGCAAGCAAAGCTTTCGTGTACATCCGCGCCGAATACCCCCTTGCCATTCAAAGGCTTAAGATTGCCATTGAGGAGGCCCTCCGCAATAAGCTCCTGGGCGAGGACATATTTGGCAGTGGCTTTAACCTGAACATATCCATAAAAACTGGTGCCGGCGCCTTCGTATGTGGCGAGGAAACTGCGCTGATCAACAGTATTGAAGGTAAACGGGGCATGCCAAGGCCAAGGCCCCCGTTCCCAAGTGAAAGCGGCTTGTTCGGTAAACCGACAGTCATCAACAACGTTGAAACACTGGCCAATATTCCGGGTATCCTGCAAAAGGGGGCGGAAGAATTCAGCCGGATAGGGACTGAAAAAAGCAAGGGTACCAAAGTGTTTGCCCTGTCGGGGAACATAAGGAATACGGGACTGGTCGAGATACCCATGGGAACCAGGCTGCGGGACATAATCTTTGAGATAGGAGGAGGCATAACGGGCGGCAGGAAATTCAAGGCGGTACAGATCGGAGGTCCCTCAGGAGGTTGTATTACTGAAAAGAACCTTGACATCGAAATCGACTATGAATCACTCAAGTCAGTGGGTGCCATGATGGGATCAGGGGGACTGGTGGTCATGGATGAGAATACCTGTATGGTAGATGTCGCCAAATTCTTTATGGACTTCATTCAGCGTGAAAGCTGCGGCAAATGCATACCTTGCCGGGAAGGAACCCGCAGGATGCTCGAGATCCTCGAAAGCATCACCTCCAAACCCAGGAACAGCCATGACGCACTCGACAGGTTCCAGGGAGTGATCATGCTGGAGAAACTGGCCAGGGTGATCAAGGATACATCGTTGTGCGGACTGGGCCAGTCAGCCCCGAATCCGGTGCTGAGCACGCTTGTCAATTTCAGGGAGGAGTACGAAGCCCATATTTTTGACCGGGAATGCCCGGCAAAGAAATGCCAGGATATGAAGGTTTATTCAATCAACGTTGACAAATGCACCGGGTGCACGCTTTGCGCAAAGAAATGCCCTGTCGATGCCATCATCGGAAACCGGAAAACCCCCCATTTCATAGTCCGCGATAAATGTATCAGTTGCGGCAACTGCCTGACAGAATGTAAATTTGAAGCTGTGCTTGTAGAGTAATTGTAAAATTTTTGATATGAACATAAATCTTGAAATAAATAATAAACAGGTTGTGGCAAAAAAAGGTGAAACCATACTGGATGTCACCTCCAGGCTGGGAATAAAAATCCCCACCCTCTGTTACCTGAAAGACCTGTTTCCGACGGGTGCCTGCCGGATGTGCGTGGTGGAAGTCGAGGGTTCCAGGAATCTGCTCACCGCCTGTTCTTATCCTGTGCAGGAAGGGATGAAGATACTGACACATTCGCCGCGTGTGGTGGAGGCCAGAAAGACAATCATCGAACTGCTGCTTTCGAACCACCCGGATGACTGCCTTTACTGCCACCGCAACAAAAGCTGCGAACTTCAGTCCCTTGCCGAAAACCTGAATGTCCGGGAAAGAAGGCTTTCAGCCGGAAAGAAACTTCTGTTCGTTGACCAGAGCAGCAACAGCATTGTCAGGGATCCCGCCAAATGCATACTTTGCGGAAGGTGCGTCAGGGTTTGCGAGGAGATCCAGGCAGTGTCGGCAATCGACTTTATTAACCGCGGCAGCAAGACAGTCATCGGTGTGGCCGCCAATAAAGGCATGAACGTTTCAAGCTGCATCAACTGCGGGCAGTGCATTCTTGTTTGTCCCACCGGGGCGTTGCGCGAAAAGACAGAAGTGGAAAAAGTGCAGGATGCCCTGCATGATCCCGGGAAAATTGTGGTTGTGCAGCATGCTCCGTCTATATCCATGACACTTGGGGAAGAGTTCGGCATGAAACCGGGGAAAGATGTGGCGGGACTGATGAATGCGGCCCTGCGCAGGATAGGGTTCAAATACGTCTTTGATACTTCATTCTCCGCTGACCTGACAATCATGGAGGAAGGTACCGAGCTGATCGGCAGATTGAAAAACGGAGGCAAACTCCCCTTGTTCACAAGCTGCTGCCCGGGCTGGATCAAGTATGTAGAACAATTCTTCCCTGAACTGATAGGGAACCTGTCCTCCTGCAAATCACCCCAGCAGATGATGGGTGCCATGATC
>JAXDCR010000299.1:0-2502 GCA_034677845.1 Bacteroidales bacterium
ATATTAGTGATCTTTTAGTGATCACAATCTCTGCATCATGGAAAAATTAACCTTCTTCCTGTTTTTTCTGACAAATGGATTCATCTCGTGCGGACAGACCGGAAATGTCAGCAGAGGCTGCTTCACAAACATTGGTTATAACATTTCGGTTCCTGACAAAGTCTACCCAATTCCGCCTACATTATATGAAATATCGGGGATAACGGAAATTAACCCTTCAACTCTGGCATGCGTTCAGGATGAACATGGCATCATATTCATGTTTGATTTAAATAAGGGACAGGTGATAAGGCAGTTTCTGTTTGCCTCGGAAGGGGATTACGAAGATATAGCAAGGGTTGATAACAAACTCTATGTTTCAAGAAGTGACGGGGCAATAAACGAAATTACCGATTTTGAGTTGGCCGGATTCAAGAGGGCAAGCTATAAAGCTGAAATTGCCGGGAATGATATTGAAGGCATGTGCTACGACAGGAGGAATAACAGGCTTCTGATAGCGCCCAAGGAATTCTCAGGCATCGATTCAATAAAGAAAAACGACAGGTACATTTATTCTTTTGATCTGACTTCAAAGAAAGTGTCAAATGAACCTGCATTATTGATTGATCTGAAAAAGGTTAAGAGATTTGCCCTGGAAAAAAGGATCAGAGTGCCGATGAAAGATAAGAAAAAGGGGAAGACAGAAGAGCCTGATATAAGGTTCAGGATCTCTGCCATTGGGATACATCCTTTGACAAACAGGCTTTTTGTTATTTCGTCAGCTGAGCCGATGTTGTTTGTTTTTGACATGAAGGGCAATATTGAATGCATGGAATGGCTCAATAGCGAGATGTTCCCGCAACCGGAAGGAATAGCTTTCATGAAGAATGGCGACATGTTCATTTCAAATGAAGGATTGAAGGGAAGTCCGACGATTGTAAGATTTAATTACAGGCCGGCAAAGTTCTAAAGCTGGAGACCTTATTAATAAGGCTGGTTTTAAAACATATTGCTTCGCGATATTCACCAGGCAGGCCATTGTGCACTCTGGAACCCTGATCGGTCAGAAATGGAGAAAAGACAAGTTGCTAATCAGTTTGTAATGAAAATGATATATGTTTTATTCGCTTGCATGGCTGTAATTCTTAACAGCTTTGTTAAAGCCGGGGAGCCTTTATCACTGGGAAAGCCCGGGGGATTTATGGTAGGATGCAATTATTGGGCTTCGCATGCCGGGCTTATGATGTGGCGCGACTGGCAGCCCCGTATCGTTGAAGATGACTTCAGGCAACTGGCGGAAGCAAATATTAAAGTGATAAGGGTCTTTCCTTTATGGCCTGATTTTCAGCCTATCTACCAGCATTACTCATCAGGAGGCAGCCTGCGGGAAATAAGATTTAAAGACAGACCATTGCCCGAAGAGGGTATTGAAAGCACCGGAGTCAGTTTGCAGGCTCTGGAACATTTTAATGAAATGGCAGACCTGGCGGAAAAATACGGCATCAGGCTGATCGTAGGCCTTGTCACTGGTTGGATGAGCGGAGAACTTTTTGCCCCGCCGGCACTTGAAGGAAGAAAGATCCTGTCAGATCCGGTATCATTGATGTGGCAGATAAGATTTGTAAGGACTTTTGTAAAGCATTTTAAGGATCATCCTGCTGTTCTTGCATGGGATCTTGGAAATGAGTGCAATGTTATGGAGAGGATGAACGGCAGGGAGACTGCATATCTGTGGACAGCATCAATATCTAATGCGATACGCGCTGAGGATAAAACCCGCCTTGTAATCTCTGGTATGCACGGACTGAAATCATCAGTAAGTGAGACCTGGAGGATCCAGGACCAGGGTGAACTAACGGATGTGCTCACAACGCATCCGTATGCATTGTTTACACCATATGCCGGCCTTGACCTAAGGAATTCAATAAGGACTACCATGCATTCCGCTGCTGAAACACGCCTTTACGCAGATGTCTCCGGGAGACCATGTGTCGCTGAAGAAATAGGCATGCTTGGCCCTATGGAAGCAAATGAATCGGTGACTGCTGCTTTTGCCCGCACAGCCTTGTTCAGCCTGTGGGCAAATGACTGCCGGGGATTTTTCTGGTGGTGCGCATATGATCAGAACCATCTGCAATTCCCTCCCTATGAGTGGAGTGCTGTTGAACGCGATCTGGGCCTGTTCCGTACAGACAGGTCACCCAAACCGGTAGCAAATGAACTGATGAATTTTTCAAGGTTTCTCCATGAACTGCCCTTCAGGGAACTTCCTGTAAGGAATACGGATGCTGTGTGTATCCTTACTGAAGGACAGGACCAATGGGCTGTGGCTTATACTTCATTTATACTTTCAACGCAGGCCGGATTTGAAATTAAATTCAGCCATGTTGATCAGAAACTTCAGGAGTCTGGATTATACCTTATGCCGTCAGTTAACGGGATGTCATCAATTAGCCGCCAGAAGTGGCTGGAACTTCTTGAACGGGTGAAACAGGGAGCAGTTCTCTATGTGTCGGGAGACCA
>JAXDCR010000300.1:0-8496 GCA_034677845.1 Bacteroidales bacterium
TCCCCAGAGATAGGGCGTATGCAGGAACAGGCGGGCGGTGGTCACAATTCCTGCCAGGGAGGTGCGTGGCCGGATTATCTTTCCTCCGCGCCCTTTCAAGGAAAAAACCATGCTGTCAACATGAAAGGCCCGGCTGTCGGGGTTCCAGCCGTGAAGCCTGCTGCCTGCCGGAAGAAACACGGGCCGCTGCGCCGCCAGGCTTTCCGGCGCGAAAAAACGGCCTTCGCCGACTGCCGGAACCGCCGTGACAAATGCAGAGGCAACCACCGGAGGGGGATCGCTCACCAGCGCTTCATAGCAGCTGCCGCTGATGCCGTAAAAAAGCCTGCTGTCAATCCACCCTTCATAACCGTCCATGCCGCTGGCGATGTAAAGCCACCCCCCGCGTTCCTCAATCACCCGGTACCACTCCCCGAACAGCAGCTGCGACACCATCTCGGACCGCTCACCGGCCTCCCGCCGCATGGGTGTGACAGACAGCAGCGACAGGCCATGTGTCGTGATGTCGGCGTGCCGGTGAGGTGCCATGAACAAAGCTTCTTATGGGGTGTTAAACAGAAATAAGGCGGATTTTTATTACCTTGTTATAAATTTAGCTGTTTTTAATGAATGCAGGGTGGTGAGGCGAAAATATATTTATTAACCATGAAGCGTTTGAAAATCAACAGGGGAATGGTTCTTTTTTCCCTGGCAGCGCTGGCGATACTGCTGGTGATGCCCCGCGAGGCCAGGTTCAGGTACGAATACCAGCGGGGTGCCATCTGGAAGCATGACAACCTGCTTGCCCCCTTTGGCTTTGCGGTTTTCAAATCAGGGGACCAGCTCAGCCGTGAGCGTGATTCGGCGCTGGCATCCTACAATCCGGTCTTCACCTGGGATGAAAACACAGCCCGAAGACAGCTGGCAGCTTTCGGGGATGCCTTTTCCTCAGCATGGCTGAATTACAGCCTGGAGGCATTTGACGTGCCTTCGGCCGAAGCCTACCTCGGGGAGGCCGCGTGGAGTCAGCACCGCAAACTGGAGGAAGCCTGCCGCACCTTGCTGACGCTTGCCATTGACAGCATCTACAACCGGGGAATCGTTGACCTGTCACCGCTGGAACAGGAGGGCACTGCCGGCTACCGGTCGCTTAACGTCGTACGCAACAACTTTGCGGAAGAAAGGGCGAAAGAAAGCCTTTATACGCCGCTGACAGCCTACGCCAGGCTGAATTCGGAGCTGACATCCTCACTGCCGAAAACAAACCGCCAGCTGCTGCAACGCTATGAGGCTTTTTTCCGCAACTTCCGGTTCAACGACTACCTGTCTGCCAACGTGGTTTATGATGCGGAACTGTCTGAAGGCGTGCGCAACAACCTGCTGGAGGGAATCTCGCTGACAAGGGGACTCGTGCAGGAGGGCCAGTCAATCATTTCGAAGGGGGAGACGGTGACGGACGAAAAGTTCCTTATCCTTGAATCGCTTCGAAGGGTGTATGAACAAAATGTGGGCAGGATGGCCGGCAACCTGGTGCTGCTGGGCAAGCTGCTGCTTGTCATCGCCCTGCTGTCGGTGCTTTACTTCTTCCTTCTGAGCTTCCGCCCCGAAGTGCTTGAAAGTGCCATCCGCACCGCATTCCTGCTGCTCACCCTGACCCTTATGGTGACCATTGCGGCACTGTCACAGGAATACGGGCTGGCCAGCCTTTACCTGCTGCCTTTCACCCTGCTGCCGGTCATCGTGAAGACTTTTTACGATGCCCGCATAGCCCTGTTCGTGCATATCATTGCCATTTTGCTGACAGGCTTCTTTGCCCCCAATGGTTTCGAATTCGTGCTGCTGAACATTGTTGCCGGCATGGTGGCCATCATCAGCCTGACAAATGCTTACAGCCGTTCACGCCTTGTGCTCACCGCCATGTTCGTCACCCTTGCCTACAGCTTCGTATATGTCGGCATCGCCCTGGTGCAGGAAGGCAGTTTCAGGGAGGTGAACCTGAACCACCTGCGCTGGTTCGGCATCAACGGCATACTCGTATTGCTTGCCTACCCGCTGATCTATATATTCGAAAAAAGCTTCGGCTTCACCTCCGACGCCACCCTGCTTGAACTGTCAAACAGCAACCAGCCGCTGCTGAGGAAACTGGCGGAGCTTGCCCCCGGCACATTCCAGCATTCGCTGCAGGTGGCCAACCTGGCGGAAAATGCCATCTTCCGCATCGGCGGCAACACCCTGCTGGTGCGTACCGGAGCCCTGTACCATGACATCGGCAAAATGGAAGACCCGCAATATTTCACGGAAAACCAGACGACAGGTATCAATCCCCATGACAGGCTGCAGCAGGAGGAAAGCGCGCGCATCATTATCGGGCATGTCAGTAAGGGGGTGGCGCTGGCAAGAAAATTCAGGCTGCCGGAGGTGGTGACCGACTTTATCCGGATGCACCATGGCACAGGCAGGGTGAAGTACTTCTACCGCAGCTTCGTCAACAACCATCCGGGAACCGAGGTTGACCCCGCACCCTTTTCTTACCCGGGACCGCGTCCCCGGAGCCGCGAGACAGCCGTGGTGATGATGGCTGACGCGGTGGAGGCAGCCTCGAGAAGCCTTGCCGCTGTTGACGCGAAGACGCTCGACAGCCTGGTTGACAGCATCATCGGCGCCCAGATGGCGGAAGAGCAGTACAACGATGCAGGCATAACCTTCAGAGACATCAGCCAGATAAAAGAAGAGTTCAAAAAAGGGCTTGAAAACATTTACCATGTGCGGATCACCTACCCCGCCTGACGGAATTGACATGCCGTCCGCGGCAGCCACCGGGAAAACTGCCGCAGCCCTTGCGGAAGCACGTTATGACCGCCTGGAATCTATTTGAGTCCCCTCATGTCGATGACATCGACCTTTTTGTACTGCGACGGGTCAAAGGTGAAATAGGCGTCCGCGACCTCCTTGTTTGTCACCACGTTGCGCAGACTCACGGTATAGTCCACCCCGTCCTTGCCGAAGGAGGTTATCGTCTCGGGCAGCCCGCTGGCGGTGCTGAAGAACACCTTGATCCTTGAATAAGGCTGGTTCAGGTCCTTCGGATACAGGTCAACCTCTTCGAAGCTGATTCCGTTACGGACGGCATTTCCGATATACCTGTACTTGAAATCGCGTTTGTAAAAGGTGAACACGGACGCGGGATTGGTGAGAAAGTCACCTCCGTCGGGGTCCGGCTCAGTGATGACAACTTCATTGGCATCGGTGTAGTATGTCCACATGGTCTTCCCGTCGTAATACACCGTGTTACCGGAGGTGGTGACCCTGTATTTGCCCTGCTTGATGACAATGCTCCCCCTGCCCGTGCCGGAGGACCCCGCTTTGCGGTCCTGCACGGCCATCTCGAAATCCGCCGTCAGCGTCACCGCCCTGCTGAAGGCAGCCGCTGAACGCCCGATCACTGCCTCTGCCTCGGGATCCTGCGCCGGATCACCCTGTTGCGCTGACAGCGGCACGCAGGCAAAAATCAGCGGCAGCATCAACAGGCATAAGCGGCGCAAAGAAGTTCTGATCACTATGTTTGCAATGTGGATCATCTGATGGCATTCAGTTGCCCGGCATTTATTTGCTGAGTGTGTTCAAATACTGTTCCAAACTGTATTCGTCAGGGTAAAAAACCTGCCGTGGCTTGCTGCCGTCGGGGGGACCGACGATACCGGCCGCTTCAAGCTGGTCCATGATCCTGCCGGCACGGTTGTAGCCGATGGAAAACTTGCGCTGGATCAGCGAGGTTGACCCCTGCTGGTGTATGACGACAAGCCGCGCGGCTTCATGGAACAGACCGTCTTTCTTCGACAGGTCAATGTCAGCCGTATCGGGGGAACCGTTTTCATCAACATATTCCGGGAGGTATAGGGCTGTCGGGAATCCTTTCTGTGCCGAAATGAAGCTGGTGATGCTGTCGATCTCGGGCATGTCAATGAACGCACACTGCAGCCGTATCATCTCGCTGCCGGGGGCAAAGAGCATGTCACCCCGGCCCACCAGCTGGTTGGCCCCGGGAATGTCAAGGATCGTCCTGGAATCGATCATGGAGGTCACCTTGAAGGCTATGCGGGCAGGGAAGTTGGCTTTGATGGTTCCTGTTATGATGTTGGTCGTGGGCCTCTGGGTGGCGATGACAAGGTGAATGCCGATGGCACGCGCCAGCTGCGCCAGACGCGTGAGCGGGGTCTCGACCTCCTTGCCGGCAGTCATGATCAGGTCGGCGAACTCATCGACGATGACGACAATGTAGGGAAGGTAGCGGTGCCCCTTTTCGGGATTGAGCCTGCGCTTGACGAACTTCTGGTTGTACTCCTTTATATTGCGGACAGCGGCCTTTTCCAGCAGCTGGTACCGTGCATCCATCTCGAAGGTCAGCGAGTTCAGCGTGTAGATCACCTTTTTTGTGTCGGTGATGATAACCTCCTCGGCATCAGGTATCTTGGCAAGATAATGCTTTTCGAGGCTGGCATAGGCCGTCAGCTCCACCCGCTTGGGATCGATCAGCACGAACTTGAGCTGCGAGGGATGCTTTTTATAGAGAAGGGATGCAATGATGCAGTTCAGTCCCACCGACTTGCCCTGTCCCGTTGCCCCTGCCAGCAACAGGTGGGGCATTTTGGCCAGGTCGAACACGTACGTTTCGTTGGATATCGTCTTGCCGATGGCCACCGGCAACTCGAAGCTGTTTTCCTGAAACCGCCGTGAACTTAACACCGAACGCATGGACACGATCTCGGGGTTCTGGTTGGGCACTTCTATACCGATGGTACCCTTGCCCGGCATGGGCGCTATTATCCGTATGCCAAGGGCTGCCAGGCTAAGTGCAATGTCATCTTCAAGACTCTTGATCCTTGAAATGCGCACACCGGGGGCGGGAACGATCTCGTACAGGGTGACGGTGGGTCCAATGGTGGCTTTTATCTTGTCGATCTGGATCTTATAATGGGCAAGGGTCTCCACGATCTTGTTCTTGTTGCCCATCAGCTCCTCGTTGGTCACCATCGAATTCTCCGTCTCATGTTTCTCAAGCAGATCCAGCGAAGGCATCTGGTAATGCGGCAGGTCAAGGGTGGGATCATAGTCTTCAAGCATCTCGTATGCGCCGGGCTGGCTGTCTTCGCCTTCACCGTTGCCGTTTCCGTTGCCGACAGGGAGTTCTATCTCGCTCTCGGTGACAGCCTGCGGGTTGACATAGATTGATTTGCCGGCAGGCTCACCCGGGTTAAATTCTGTTTCAAACACAAGATCGCGGTCTTCATCCCCGCCGGCTTCGGTGCGCCTGTCCTTCTTCCGCGCCTCCGGGCTGCCGTTCAGCAGCCGGGCGACTTTCACATGGCGGGTGAAAAAACGTCCCGCCGCCAGCAGGATCCCACGGTTCAGGAAGAAAAGGTACACGAGGGTGATCACCAGCATGGCCATAAAGGCCCCGATGACACCTACGAAGGACGAAAGCCACTGGCTCATGTACAGCCCGTGTTTGCCTCCCGGCCCGCTTCCCAGCACGCCTCCGGAACTTCCCAGCAGCAGTCCCCCCCACAGCGACACCAGCAACATCCCTATCAGCATCATCTCGCTGACGTACAGCAGCCGCCTTATCTTCACTCCCATAAGCCTGAGACCGTAAAGGATGAACAGAAAGGGAATGCCGAAGGAGGCCACGCCAAGCCACCGGTTTATGAACAGGTTTGAAAAATAAGCTCCCGCCTTGCCTGCCCAGTTGTCAACCCGGTACGCGGGGTCGGAGAAAACCCTGCTCCAGTCAAAGCTCTGGTCTGTCTTCCAGGTGAAAAGGTAGGAGGCAAAGGATATGAACAGCAGGATGCCGAAAGCCGAAAGGACAAGTCCCCCTCCGATCAGGAACCTCTCGTCCCTGTAAAACGGTTTTGAGGACCCTGAACCCCTGCCATTCTTTCCGCGGGCATTGTTTTTTGCGGCCATGGATGCGATCTGAAGATGTGGAGGCAAAAATAAGGAATGGCATGTAATAAAACTGCCAAAAGCGGAAAATGTTATTCACAGCCGTTGAAAAGCCGTCATTCCATAAGTCTGGCAAGAATCTCCGTCATCTGCTGACGCGACACCTCCCGGGTATTCCGGGGAACCTCAAGCCTGTCGCTCCCCTCCTGCAGCGGTCCGAAATGCTCGGCGGTCAGCTCCATCTTCACGCCCAGCATGTGCATGCGAAACCGCACCAGCACGCCGTCAACCTGACTGTAAGGGTTGTTCATGTTCGGATGCCGCAGCCTGATATCGCGGGTATAGTATATGTCAAAGGTGTCACCGGTGGCAGGCAGGGTGACCACCGCACGCCTGCAGTTGAGTCCCGCTATCACCGTGTATTCCCCTGTCTCCTCGATCTTCATGCCTTCCATGGCGTCGAAGAAGCACATGGGCTCGCCGCGCCTGCCGTTGCACAGGTAGTTGCTGTCAAAGACCTTCAGGTAGGTTGAACACCGGCGGGTGCTGAAATCGGTCATGGAATTCAGCCTGTATATGCCCAGGAAGCCGTCTATGGAATTAACCGCAGCCTTCCTGCTGAAGGCAAGATCCATGCTTTTCGGCAGCATGGCACGGAGGGTTGCGTCAAAACCCCCGTCGAGGTATGTGATCCGGTACTCCAGCTTTCCGCTTTCCGGCAGCGACGCACCCGGATTGTCACGGCAGGACGACAACAGCATGAGGCCGGACAGCAGGGATATGACATGCAGGGGGAACCTTTCCATGAATGCAGGGTTTTACCTATGATACGTCATGAAGGGCACCCGGGTTCTGAATCATCCGTTGTTTTTGACCGGCAGGGCCGTGCCTGATGCCGGAACCCCGTACCTGCTGATTAAAGCTCTTTTTATTTTTGTCATAAAAAATTTTCTGCCATATTTGCACCCTGAAAAACATATCCGGAAATGGCATTCAACATACGCAACCGCAGCTTTCTCAAGCTGCTTGACTTCACTCCGCAGGAGATCAGTCATCTGCTTGACCTGTCTTTTGAACTCAAGAGGGCCAAATACAGCGGTACGGAACAACAGAGGCTGAAAGGGAAAAACATAGCCCTCATCTTTGAAAAAACAAGCACCCGTACCCGCTGCGCCTTTGAGGTGGCTGCCGCCGACCAGGGAGCGCATGTCACCTACCTGGATCCGGTCAGCTCGCAGATGGGGCACAAGGAATCCGTGAAAGACACCGCCCGGGTGCTGGGAAGGATGTTTGACGCCATCGAATACAGGGGTTTCGGACAGCAGGTTGTGGAGGACCTTGCCTTTTATTCGGGTGTGCCCGTGTGGAACGGACTGACTGACGAGTTTCACCCGACCCAGGTGCTGGCCGATCTGATGACGATGATTGAACACTGCGACAAGCCGCTCAGCCGGATGAAACTCTGCTACCTGGGCGACGCCCGGAACAATATGGGCAATTCGCTGATGGTGGGATCTGCCAAAATGGGCATCGACTTCAGGGCTGCGGCACCGGCCGCCTGCCAGCCTGCAGCGGCACTGACAGCCACCTGCCGCGATCTGGCCAGGGAAACAGGCGCTTCCATCACCATAACCGATGACATAGCCACTGCTGTCAGGGATGCCGACTTTCTGTACACCGACGTGTGGGTGTCCATGGGAGAGCCCGCATCGGTATGGGACGAGCGGATACAGCTTCTCAGACCTTACCAGGTGAACACGGGCGTGCTGGAACTGACAGGCAACCCGAAGGTCAAATTCCTGCATTGCCTGCCCGCCTTCCATAACCGGCAGACACGGATGGGTGAGGATATTTATAAAAAATTCGGACTGGAAGCCATGGAGGTCACCGACGAGGTCTTTGAGTCGCCTGCCTCCGTCGTTTTTGACCAGGCCGAAAACAGGGTTCACACCATTAAGGCAGTCATGGTTGCCACCCTGGGATCCTGACCATTGTCACCTGCCAACAAAAATTTACGAGATGGGTTCTGAACTTCCGATCTGGAGCATCTTGCCCTTTGCCGGCATCCTGTTGTCGATAGCCCTTTTCCCCCTGCTGGCACCCGAATTCTGGCACCGCCACTTCCCCAAGGTGTCTGCCGCATGGGCCCTGCTGTTCGCCATCCCCTTCCTCATCGCTTACAGGGGAGAGGCAGTGGACAGGATTCTGGAGACTTTTTTGCTCGACTACCTGCCGTTCATCATATTGCTGTGGGGACTGTACACCATAGCCGGCGGCATCTACGTAAAAGGAGACCTGCAGGGCAGACCCCTGGTCAACGTGGCGCTGATAGCTGCCGGCACGCTGCTGGCATCATGGGTGGGCACCACCGGCGCCGCCATGATCATGATCAGGCCGCTCATGCGGGCCAATGCGCTCAGGAAGCACAAGGCCCACGTGGTTGTCTTCTTCATTTTCCTGGTGGCAAACATAGGCGGATGCCTGACACCGCTGGGCGACCCGCCGCTTTTCCTGGGATTCCTGCACGGGGTGAGCTTTTTCTGGACCCTGTCGCTGTGGCCCGAGATGATC
>JAXDCR010000301.1:0-13386 GCA_034677845.1 Bacteroidales bacterium
GTCAGATGCGATTCCCACGACGTATCGGGTCTGTATGGGAAAATGCCCCACACCATGCTTCCGTATAAAAATGAAACCAGCAGTGAAATGGCCAGCAGGTTTAAGTTTCTGCGGATGATTCCGCTGAAGAACAGAAAGGAAAAAAAACTGTAAACCAGTCCGCTTGCCCCGATATGGTATGAAGGCCTGGCAATCACCCATGCAAGGATTCCCGGCACCAGGTATGAATATAAAAGCACCCTCCAGGCAACCTGGCTGTAAAAATAAAAAATAGCCGTCAACAGCAGCAGGAAGGGAACGGAGTTGTTGATCAGGTGACTGAAGTTTGCGTGTATCAGGGGAGCTGCCAAAACACCGGTCAGTCCGCTCAGTTTACGCGGAAACAGGCCAAAGTAATAAAAATCAAAATTTCCGCCCACCTCCACAAGCTTGACGAGCCAGAGCAGCAGGATAAGGAGGGACGGCGGCACAAGGCTCAGAATAAACCTTTTATATTCGATGTTCACGGTTTCAGGCAATTTCCAAGGTATTACTGGATCTCAGATCAAATATAGCAAGAATGCAAATGTACTTTGCATGATTCTGCCACCTGAGCTTTTGGCTGCCTGATTTTATGCCGTTGCCTGCAGTTAATTGCAGCAAAAAGATATAAATTTACCGGCAGACAGGGGAGAAATCCTGTTGCTCTTCCAAGGAAAGCTACAAACACATTAAATAATAACCTATGAAAGCCAACGTCTTCATTGCCTGTTCAGTTATTTTGCTTGCCTGCATTCCTTCCGGTATGGAAGCTTATGCATCCACCAAACCACCTTCAATTATGAAGAAAAACATGGAGCAGCCGCCTGCAAACACACTAACGGAAAAGGAAAAGGCCGAAGGGTGGATTTTATTGTTTGACGGATCCACAACAAAGGGATGGAGGGGATACAACAAGACCTCATTCCCGGATTCGGGCTGGGTCGTTGAAAACGGAACCCTGGTGTGCACCGGAAGGAGAGGCGGTGACATTGTCTACGGCAAGGTATTCGGCAATTTTCACCTGAAACTTGAATGGAAGATCTCCGAAGGGGGTAACAGCGGCATCTTTTACCTGGGAAAGGAATCGGAGGACACACCCATCTATATGTCAGCCTGTGAAATGCAGGTGCTTGACAATGAAAAACATCCTGACGCGAAGGCAGGGAAGAACGGAAACCGGACCGCCGGATCTCTTTATGACCTGATACCTTCAACACCGCAAAATGTAAATCCTGTAGGGGAGTGGAATGCCGTCGAGGTGATTGTTGAAAACGGCAAAGTGAGCCATATTGTTAACGGGGTCATAGTAGTGCAGTATGATCTGAATTCACCTGAATTCGAAGCATTGGTCGCAGAAAGCAAATTCAACGCAGCACCGGCATTCGCCAAAGCCCGCGAAGGATATGTCGGGCTCCAGGATCACAACAACCTGGTCTGGTTCAGAAATATAAAAATCAGGGAACTCTGATCAATATATAACCGTTCGCCTTCTGGAGACTCCGCAGATGATACAGACAGGTATGGGCAAAAAAGCGACCGGCAGTGAAATTCAGCCGGTCGCTTATTATGAGGCTGCGTGTGCAGCCCGGTGATAATCATTTCGGAAGATTCAGGCAGCCGGCAACGGGGCATTTTCAGCCTGCCTGGCTTCCTTTTCCTGAAGCGCGGCTTCGTAAAGGCTGGCAAATGAACCGTTGATCCAGATGGTCGCCGGGAAGATTCCCACGACTACAAGGCATAAACCTGCAATCCAGATGAAAAAAGACACGATCGCCATGCTGAATATTGTCCATCCGTGTCCCTTTGTCATCTTCCAGCTTTGTTCCACGGCCATGATGGCATCCAGTTTTTTATCCATGACCAGGTAACCCACGAAGGCCAGTCTGCAGGCAACGATAATGCCGGGAATCAAAAATACAACGGTACCTAGTCCGATAAGGGCAAAAGTCAACAGGCTGGCCAGGACGATTGTCAGGTAATTCTCCCTGAATCCCTGTATCAGCATGTTGAAATCGGGGCGGATATCCCTGACAGCCTGCAGGAACATCATTTTTCCCCCATACCTGAATACCGGAACAATGAGGATGATATAGGCCAGCGCCAGGAGACCCATTACCGCAGCCACTGCACCCAGGGTAAACAGGTGTATCCCTGGAAGGTGAGAAATCCAGTTGTCAAAATCCCCTGAGTCAAAATGAAAGCTCAGGAGATTGGAGGGGGCGAGGATGATTCCCACCACGAGAACCACCAGGAAGAGAATCAGAAAATATCGGAACATGGTATCCCAACCGTGTCCGAAACTGTCTGAAAAAGTAGGCTTTAATTTTTTGTACCCGTTTGTCGTTTCCATTTTATGTATGGTTTAAGTTTAAAAAACTGCTCTCAAACACACGACAAAGGTAAAGACCGGATCTTTTCCGGTCTTCATACCAAAGTAGCGATTGTGAAAAATTCCTACCAAAGTATGGCAACCCTACCTTGGTAGGATTGTATGATCTTACCCGCCCCAGCCGGCTGCTCTGAAAGGTTCGTCCATGACGGTGGGGAACTTTAATGAATAATTCTTATCTTTAATTGTGGTAAAATTAACGGCGACATTGTTTTTCATACTGTCTGTGGCAACAGCCACAGGTAGTCTCCTGATGGCATCACGGCTGAGGGAAAACCATCGTTTGCCTGTTTTTTCGACGCTGCTGTATTACGAGGCATTTTATTTCGCTTTCGGCTTTTATGCCATATGGGGACAGGTGATCATACGTGCTTTGCTTGCCTCCTTCGCGGACAGCACGGTACTTGACAAGACTGCCAATATGATGACCTTGCTGGGGATGCCTTTTGTAATTTTCACCTGGACCATGCTGTTGAAGATGGCAAGGGAAATTTCAGGCAGAGGTTTCAGTAACTCTGCCAGCCTTTGGTTCCTTGTGGCTAACATGCTTGTGCCGGTTGCCGTGGGCATTTTCTGGTCGCAAGATCCATCAATCGATCAGCTTCAGGTGATGAAGTATTACTATATGGCTTTCAGCCTGGCATACACTCTGGCAGCTTCTTTTTTTATGTTCCGCCCCCTCCGGGAGAAAGCCCTACTGCAATCCGGCAATTTAACCCGGCTGGCAGGGGGACTGGTCACCGTGACAATATTGCAGATCGGCATTCTGTATTTTTATTCGGGCAATGTATATGTAGCCCTGGCTTTCGCGCTTTTCTATTACCTCGGGGGCGCGCTGATGCCGCTGTATCTGCATTACACACCAGGACTCCCACGTACTTTCCGGCCGCAACTGGCATCCGCACCGGGCGATGCTTCCCTGGATGCCTTCCTCGACAGACTTGAGATCACACCCAGGGAAAAGGAAATCGTGAGGGAAATATGTAACGGACTGTCAAACCAGCAGATAGCAGATAAGCTTTTCATCAGCCTCCAGACAGTAAAGGACCATACCAGTCGGATCTATTATAAGACAAACTGCAGCTCTCGTGCCATGCTGATCAAAATGATCGGTGACGTGCACAGGACAGCCGGCGGAGGTTAGCAAAGGTCATGAATCACCGGCAACCGGTAAACTGATCGCTCCCCTTCCCCAATCGGCATTTTCAGTAAAGACAGAACATCCGATCTGTCCCCTGCCAGGGAGTTAACTGAAAACCAACTGACTCCAGGCCGGCAGATATTTTCTCTGATAAATAATGGTCAAAACAGCAGGGTAAGGGTTCTTCGCGAATGCTGATCCTGTAATGAATCTCCCTTTTATCCGCTACGTTGATAAAACAGCCGGCAATCGCCAATGCCAGATGATGGTACTTTAACAGGAGCGGTTTATTAAAGATCCTTGCAGGTACTGTTCAAAGTATTGATCAGAATGTTCCTGTTATTGTACATTTTATAAAAACTGTTCAGATAGGCGGTGACCTGCTTCTGTGCATTCGGCGATAAAAGCGTGAATGAACTGACTGTCTCCAGGAAAGGGCCCTTCAGCTTGTCGAATTCATCAAGTACGGAAGACAATTCCTCCTTTGATGCACAGATACCCAAATAATAGCGTTCCGTGACACTTTTAATCGGAAGTTCCGGAGCCGGTGCACTGTAATTCGTATTGACCAGGCCGGAATAATCAAAATCATAAGGCACAGGGATGGCCTGAGCGGAAAAAATTTTTGTCGATTTCAGCACTTTGATATTGTGCAGGCTGGGGACAGCCCAGTCCGTGTTCCCTATCATATACTGGAAAACTGCGGTTCGCAACATGTCATCCAGGATCATCGCTTTCTGGGTCAGGTTCATATTATCCAGGACTACTGCATCATTCCGGCTGGCCATTTTTTCCTCATCTTCAATCAGAAAACCGTAAGCCGTAAAAGTTTTATTTTCGCTCTCCGCGTCCTGGTAGTTTATTCTGACGAGACGGGTTTTGAAACTATAAGGTGAAACCAGGTTATAGAGTCTGTAAACAAGGTATTCCTTTAACACAAAAGTTTCATTCATGGCAGCGTTATTGCAATGTGTCACCAGTTTGAGTTTACCTTTGTTCTGAAAGGTGCCGCTGTCCGGATCACTGCTTTTGAAATTCAGCATGATCGGCGGAAAGTCGCAATAGGCCAGCCGTCTTTCACCCCGGGCCTTAAGCCTGATCTTCTGCGTAAGGGAATCATTGTCACTGATTTTGGCCGAAATGACGGCATCATAATAATCCGACTTATTCTTTGTTCTCATGAAATCCCTGATATTAAATCTAAGGGTGATCAGTAACGGTTCCTCTTTATCAAAAAAATCGATGCCGTAATCAATGCTGAGGTCAACTGTATCCTGTACAAGTGTCATGGAATCCATAATGATGTCGTTTCCCTGACTGTAAACAATCATGCTTTGCATGAAAACAGACAGCATGCATACAAATCTGACCGCTAATTTCATTGCTGAGTCTTTTAGATTGGAAGAATCCTTCATCCATAGCTAATTTATTAAAAATTAACTATAAAAGCAAGATGCATGAATTTTAAATGAAAACCATTTCGACCGTTAAAACAGGCTAAATTTTCTCAATTTGGTTTTAAAGAAAATATTAATTGCCTTGAAATATGAATAAATTATTATAATTTTATATTTGCATGGCATTTTGCATACCCGGATATGCAACAATAAGGTTCTTTAATTGTTTATATAGCAGATTCCGCTAAGGGGAGTGAATCAGCTGAACAAACCTATATACAAAACGTATAGATAAGAAGACATTGAAGATTGATCTCCTCCTTCTTTTTAGTTTAGTTAATAGTTAGGAGTCTGCGCTATTAATCAATCACCCATTACATTTGGTTAATAGACTTATCGGGAAGGGTGCCCTCCTCGGGCACCCTTTTTTTATCAGAATAACAGATGATTATCTATCTTTATCCGGAACCGGACATTAAAGCTTGTAGGGAGGTCGGTAGGCGTACTGGTTGCGTCTGTGACTGGCAGCTTCCTGATCATCAACGAACTCTAATGTGGCAGGATTCCATCTTACGGGCCTGCCAAGTTCCGTGGCCATGTTACCCAGACAGCACAATGTATTGGTGCTGCAACCCACCTCGACCGGTGCTATGGGATTCTTTCTTGACCTTACGCAATCAATGAAATTCTGCATATGCGGTGAGGCTGTCCGTGGCTGTTGCGTTGCCTGTGTGGCAGCCTGTTGCGTTTGCGCGGACTGACGGGTCTGTTGGGTGGTCTGAGGTGCCTGCTGCGTCGACTGCTGGGTCTGTGTGCTGGGTGGCTGGGGACGTGTGCCGGCAATGTCAGCCGGGATCAGTTTCGGATTGGAGCAGGCAAGGTAACCACGGGCGACCTCAATCCAGCCTTTTGTTCCGAAGAACTTGATGCCCCGTGAATTGGGCACATCCTCCAGATAAGGCTGTTCAGTCATGACAATCCCGTTCAGGTATTTAAAGGTGAGATAGGCCTGCCCCTTATATCCCTTTGGGATGATCTCGGAGGGACCGGAACCATCCATGCCAATGGCTGCCTGGGCAATGTCAAAATGATGGGCGCCCCAGTCGGAAGTGTACCCGTTGCCGGTTTCAATGTACCAGCGCCAGGCACCCCACAGGGTCTCGTTTTGTTCCGGTTCGAGCGTAACAGGGGGACAAAGGTCCGGGTGGTAGTGTATCTTTGAGTCGTTCAGAGGCCCGAGCCACAGATTCCAATTCAGGTTGGGCGGAACGGGCATTTCTGGCAGATCAAGCGGCCTGGGAGGGTCTCCCACCTTCGCATATATCTTTTCGATGTGCCCGATGGCCCCGGTCTGCACCAGTTCAATGGCCTTCTGGAATTCAGCGCTTGAACGCTGCTGGCATCCCACCTGAAGAACCCGTTTGTTATCACGCACAGCCCTTACCATTTTAAGTCCCTCCTGAATGGTGAAAGCCATCGGTTTTTGCACATACACATCCTTGCCGGCCTGACAGGCATCAATGGATATGATCGAATGCCAGTGGTCAGGAGTGGCCACTTCCACGGCATCGATATCAGTGCGCTCCAGCAGTTCCTCATAACGTTCATATTGATCACACCGTGGAGCCAGGCCGAGGGATATCTGCCATTCCTCCACCCGTTTTTTGAAACGCAGCCGCTTGATGCTGTCTACGTCGCAGCATGCCACCACCTGCAGACCCGGAGCGCCGGAAAAACTCCTGAAGTCGGAAAGACCCTGTCTTCCCAGACCGATGAACCCCATCACCACTCTGTCGCTGGGTGCTATCCGCATACCTTTAACAGTGAAACTTGGCAGAATCGTTAATCCTGTCAGTCCCATAGCTGAAAGGCCCAAAAAATCGCGCCTGTTCAGTCCCCTTTGATTCAATCGCCTGTTCATATTTATTTATTGTTAGGATTAAGAATGCGATATAAATATACAAAAAGTGCAGATATCCCTGAAAAATTAAGCAAGGGGCATGCTGCCGTCCATATCGGAGAATATGTTACAATGCCGTTTTTTAAGAGGCACAAATATAGCATATCCTTCCGGAGATGTTTTGTTTCTGCCGGATACCAACCCACAGGCATAGAGCATGGCAACGCTCAAGCTGCGGTGGTATGTCATGCAGGCAAAATGAAGGCAAATCCGGATTATGCAGGTTTAATTTTCTGATATATACTGTTTAAACAGGTTTTGTAAAACTCTCTGACAGTATTTTCATGTTCAGCCATTGGTTTCACAGGCACAAGGTCAACGACTTTTTCATATTTCAATCCGGAATTAAACAGTGTCTCGGCCGTTCCCCATAGCATGGCGGATATTGTTTCATTGGCTTCGTTTTCTGACAAACCGTATGACAATGCCAGCTCTTTCAGTTGCTGTAACTGATACCAGAAATAGGTATGCCCCATGGCACTGATCATGGCATATGCTTCAATCTGATTTTCAGGTACCACAGGTACTTTTCCGAGTTTGGCAAATATCTCCAGAAACTCATTTACTACCCTTTTCTCTGTATCCCTGGCAAAACACACAGGATTATACCCTTTGTTGACATAAGTTCCTGCATTCGGGTTCATACGGGCAAGATTGGTCACATCCGGAAGCACTGACTTAAGTTTGTCAATCGTAATTTTGGGAGCCAGTGATATGACCAGAGCTTCTTTCTTAATATAATTTTTAACGGAGGTTAATGTTTCCATGAGCACAGGGGGATGAAGGGCAATGAAAACCCAGTCTGCAGAGGCGGCCCCTTCAGCAACCGCACTTGATGTGTCAATGGCAGGAAAATCAGACTTCAGGGCACTTAAAACAGTTTCATTAGTTTCATATACATAGATTTTTTCAAACGCAACGCCGGCATTTTTAAATCCATTTAACAGGATTCGGGTTATGCGTCCGCCACCTATAAAACCTGTTGTTTTCATACGATTGAGCTATTAATAGTTATTTTTCTCAAAGAGATATCTTTTCCTGATTTTAAGTTGCCGGATCCTCTATCTCTGCCATTATTGATCATTTCGGGATTATCCGTAACTAAATTATGTATTTTTTTTTGAATCAACCCAAATTTATACAGGCAATTCAAATATAGATTTCAAGGGTTTCCGCAGGTTCAGTATTTTTTTAAATTTGCGCACTCTGGCGATGGAGTTCGCCATAAACCGCCCAGGGCTGATAACTCCTACTGATCATGTTTAATTTAAAAGGAGTTATATCTATGACAAACATTTATTTAATAGCCGCCTTCTGGTTCCTGGCCGCACTTATCTCAACCATCCTGGCCAACCGTTTGAAAATATCAAATGCATTGATGGAGATCATCACCGGTTCGGTTATTGGTTTTATCGCCTTCAAAACCGGTTTTACAAACAAATTGACGCTCGATGCAGACTGGATGAAATTTATGGCGGGACTGGCCGCCATCATGCTTACCTTTCTGTCCGGCACTGAATTGAACCCGGATTCAATGAAATCAAAATTCAAAGAAATCACCATTGTAGGTCTGGTTGGCTTCTTTGCGCCCTTTGTGGGAGCGTCTCTTATTGCATTTTTTCTGCTGGACTGGGGACTCAGGCCCAGTCTGTTGACTGGCATTGCTTTGTCGACAACCTCTATGGCCGTTGTATATGCCGTGATGATCGAATATGGTTTTAATAAAACAACCTTCGGGAAAAGTATTCTGGGAGCCTGCTTCGTTAACGACCTGGGAACTGTCATAGGTCTGGGACTGATATTCGCTCCTTTCACATACAGGACACTTGTATTCCTTGCAGCAACGCTTCTTTTAATATTCATTCTACCAACACTTACCAACTTTCTGATAAAACGTTTTGCCTACAAAACAGCTGCCATACGCACAAAGTGGATACTCTTCATCCTCCTGTCGATGGGTGTACTGGCCATGTGGTCAGGCAGCGAACCTGTGCTTCCTGCATATATAATAGGGATGATACTTGCAAGGACCATTGAGAAAGACAGTTTCTTTGTCAGAAGGTTACGCACAATGACTGTTGGCTTTCTGACACCGATATATTTCCTGCGGGCAGGTGCATTGGTATCTATTCCCGCAATTGCCGGGGCATTGTTAATATTTTTATTGCTGTTTGGAGGTAAAATCATGTTTAAAATCTTTGGGCTATACCCGGTCATCAGCAGGTTTAAGAAGCATAAAAAAGAAAAATGGTATTACACACTGTTGATGTCTACGGGACTTACATTCGGGACTATCTCGGCATTGTATGGTCTTGCAAACAATATTATCAACACCGAACAGTATTCAGTCATAGTTGGCGTTGTCATCGCCAGTGCGGTGGTTCCGACAATTATAGCGAACAAATTCTTCCTGCCTGACCACCTGCTTGAACCGCCGGTTCTTGATGACCAATTACCGGACATGATCAGGCAAATAAGCAAGAAAAAGATCTGAAATGACTTTTAAACAGCAGCCCTTTGCCGGATCATATAAGAAAGACAGATAATCCTTTCAGAGATCAACGCAAAGATGTTATCATCAAGACTGACAGTTGTTTAAGAATCTGTGTCTGCAATGGAAGATACAATGCCGGAAAAATGTCATGCTTGCCACAGCCTTCTCCAAAAGATGCTTATATTGCAATCATTGAAAACAATTTTTCTGCGATTTAAATGGCAAAGAAGTATATTTGTGAACGGATAGATCAATAAGACACATTAAATGACAATATTAGCCAGCAAAGGGTATTCATTATAAACCTGAGCAAAATCACGGTAAGGCTGACACTGGTACTTTATCACTTTAATAAACCGATTTAAGACAACAATGCTGATCTTCATGCAATGACAGGAATAAAAAAAAATAATTGCTAATCATTTAAATTCAGTAAAAATGGAAATCATTAATGTTAATGCCCTGGAAATTCTTGACTCACGGGGAAATCCCACGGTAGAAGTCAATCTGACACTTGAAGACGGAACGGAAGCCAGAGCGGCGGTACCAAGCGGTGCATCGACAGGTGAACGCGAAGCATGTGAACTGCGTGATGGTGACAAGAAAAGGTACCTTGGCAAAGGTGTCCTGAAAGCCGTGGAAAATGTCAATAAAATAATAGCAAAGGAAATTGTCGGAAAGTGTTTCGTCAGCCAGCGTGAACTCGACTATTCAATGATTGCGCTGGACGGAACGCCAAACAAGGCAAAACTTGGCGCAAATGCCATTCTCGGGGTTTCAATGGCATATGCCCGTGCGGAAGCCATGAGTTCAGGAATACCCCTGTACCAGTATCTTGGCGGAAGCAATGCCCATCTTCTTCCGGTACCTTGCATGAATATCATCAATGGCGGCAAACACGCCGACAACAATGTCGATTTTCAGGAATTCATGATTGCCCCGCATGGCGCACCGTCATTCACGGAGGCCATACGCATGGGGGCGGAAGTGTTTCATACGTTGAAATCGGTATTGAAAGGCAAAGGTTATAGCACCGGCGTGGGTGACGAAGGCGGTTTTGCTCCGGACCTGAAATCGAACGATGAAGCCGTTGAAGTGATTCTTGAAGCCATTACGAAAGCAGGGTTCAAAGCAGGCGATGAAGTTAGCATTTGCCTTGACCCGGCTGCCAGTGAACTGTGGGAAGACGGTAAATACAAGTTATTCAAGAGCACAGGCAAATTCCTGACCAGCGATGAAATGGTCAAGCTCTGGGAAGGTTGGGTGAACCAATATCCGATTGTTCTTATTGAAGACGGGCTGGCAGAAAATGACTGGACCGGATGGGCAAATATGACAAAGACCCTTGGAAAGAAAATTGAAATTGTCGGCGATGACCTTTTCTGCACCAACAAAGCGATACTGACTGAAGGCATTAAAAAAGGCGTTGCCAATGCGGTGCTTATAAAACTGAACCAGATTGGCACCGTAACGGAAACCCTTGAAACCATTGAACTGGCATACAAAAATTCATATAACTGTTTTGTGTCGCACCGCAGCGGTGAAACCGTTGACAGTTTCATTTCAGACCTGACCGTTGCCGTCAATGCCGGCCACCTCAAGACTGGCAGCGGTTGCAGAGGCGAACGCATCGAGAAATTCAACCAACTCATGCGCATTGAGCATGCTCTGGGCAATGCTGCAAAGTTTGCCGGGAAGAAAGCATTTAAGAATGCATAATAACGCCATTGGGATCAGCAGGCGCCGGAGTTAAATCTCATTTTTTAATTTCTCTGCCTGCTGAAACCCTATCGGGTACAGCAGACTTTGGCGGGTATTGCTTTTGATGTTTCCCCCGACCGGCATTGCCGGAGCCAAAGCTGCTGTGCCCATTTATCAAGTACACAGATATCTGGAAATGCATCAGGGTTTTGACTGCCGAGCCGCTGACCATCATCAAACTGTTGAAAAAAACTATTGCATGCAATTACCGAACAACAGATTGATAATGCTTAATTTTTGGTAACTTCAGCCAATTAGGTCTGGCTTGGACTGAATTTCCTTCTGAATCTGAGTGCGACATTTACAAGCATGATCAGTACGGGTACTTCAACCAATGGTCCTATCACGGTGGCAAATGCTGCCTGTGAATTAATTCCAAATACAGCTACGGCCACAGCAATGGCAAGTTCAAAATCATTGCTCCCGGCAGTGAATGCCATTGTGGTCGATTTTTCATATCCATTTCCCATCCATTTGGCGATAAAGAATGTGGAGAAGAACATGACGGCGAAGTAGATGGTGTATGGAACGGCAACCCTGAGGACATCCAGTGGCAACCTTATAATGTTTTCACCCTTAAGAGAGAACATGACAAATATGGTAAACAGAAGCGCAATAGGGGTGAGCCATGATACTTTCGGAATGAATTTCCCGTAGTACCATCCGTCATTTTTAACTCTTCGCAGAACAGTATTTGTAATTAATCCGGCAAAAAAAGGTATTCCAAGATAAATCAATACTGTCACTGCAATTTCAGTTATTGACACCTCAACAACTGAACCTCTCAGACCAAATAAAGGAGGCAGCAATGTAATGAAAACATAAGCATACACAGAATACAGAAAGACCTGGAACAAAGCATTGAAGGCAACAAGTCCCGCCGCCAGTTCCGTATCGCCCTTTGCCAGATCATTCCATACCAATACCATGGCAATACATCGGGCAAGTCCGACAAGAATGACTCCGGTCATCAGACCCGGATGATCAGGCAGGAACAGTATTGCAAGCAAAAACATCACCACTGGCCCGATGATCCAGTTCATTGACAATGACAGGCCAAGCAATTTTATATTTTTAAAGACCAGTGGAAGCTTCTCATACCTCACTTTTGCCAGCGGCGGATACATCATAAGAATAAGACCTATGGCTATCGGAATATTCGTAGTGCCTGAGCTTAATGAATTCCAGAAACCGGAGATTCCCGGCCAGAAATAACCTATTATCACCCCGCCAAACATTACGAGGAATATCCATAATGTCAGATACCTGTCAAAAAACGAGAGTTTCCTGGTTGTTTCCATGTGAATAATATGAAAATCAGATTATATGAGCCACCCATTAATAATAATCTATGATAAAATGATTATTTGAAAACTATTCTGGTTTATAGGCTGAAACGGTTATGCTGTAAATTCCGGCAGCTTCATTTCCATTACTGCTGAAGGGGCCCGGAAAATCAAATTCTGCCAGAAGTGTATCCGGAAGTGTGATTCCCTTCTGTTTATGAATTTTAATATCCCTGAATCCTGCCGCTTCAATAAACCCGAGGTAGTCATTCATTTCGCTTGCCCCTGAGACACAACCCACATACAATTCAGCATCTTTTTTCAGCTTTTCCGGGAGATTTCCCTTAGCCACCACATCAGAGACACAAAAATGAGCACCTGGTTTAAGCACCCTGAAAATTTCCTTAAAAGCCAAAGATTTATCAGGGACAAGGTTTAGTACACAATTGGAAATAACAACATCAAATACTTTATCTTCAAATGGCATTGATTCTATATCACCGACGACAAATTCGACATTGCGGTAATTAAGTTTTGCACAATTCTCCCTGGCTTTTGAAACCATCTTTTCAGTCAGATCAAGACCCGTGACTTTTCCGGTCTCACCGACAATTGCCCTTGCTACAAAGCAGTCATTTCCGGCACCGCTTCCAAGGTCAAGAACATGGTCTCCCTGTTTTATCCCGGCATAATCAGTCGGAATGCCACAACCAAGATTCATATCAGCATCAGGATTGTAACCTTCCCTGTTCTCATAACTATCGTTGAATGTAATTAAATCAAATCCGGAACCGCAACAGGATTTGCCGCAGGAACAATTCACTGAAATATCCGGTTGATCTGCTATTTGGCCGTATTTCTCTTTTACTAATATCTTCAGGTTTTCTTTCTCCATATTTTGAACATTATTTTATTTCTCACAATTTTCTCCAGGCTT